>JAYSTG010000629.1:0-19876 GCA_043719965.1 Saprospiraceae bacterium
GGTGATACGCTTCAAAAATGTGGTTATGCCTTAAGTGGGTTATAAAGATTCAATATTTTTGAATGAAAAACATCAACAAAATCTGTATATGGTTTACTGGGCTGAGTGGATCAGGAAAAACTACTACAGCCCTAGCTTTGTCTGATTTATTAAAAGGCAAAAATTATAAAGTTGAATTATTGGATGGTGATATCTTGCGCAAAACTCTTTCAGCGGACCTGGGTTATTCCAAAGAAGATCGTGATAAACATAATTTGAGGATAGCACGATATATTTTATCTAAACCAGAGGAGAATATAATAGTCATAGTGGCCACGATCAATCCATACCACAAAACACGATCACATATACGTTCACTTCTAGAGCCAATGATGCAATTTATAGAAGTCTATGTATCCACACCGATTGAAATTTGTGAGTCCCGCGACCCGAAGGGCTTATATCAAAAGGCTCGACATGGTGAAATCAAAAACTTTACGGGCATCGATGATGTCTACGATATACCGACCAATATGGAGTTGACGATAGACACGGAGGTCTGGACATCTGAAGAAAATGCAAAGGTCATATTTGACTATTGCATAAAATCGTAGACAGTTTTTTTCAATAGAAGAAGTATACTCTCCTAAATCATTGATTTGCAGGATTGGGACTATCCATGAGAGTGGATCCAGGACTTTATGACCACTCAATTTCCCATGAGATACTTCTTAGGCGTCACACCAAATTGTTTCTTAAATGCAGCTATAAAATGACTAGGATTGGAATAGCCGATATCGTAAGCTACTTCATTGACTTGGATTGAACCCATGTCTAATAACTTGCGTGCTTGATCCATTTTTTTGGTCAATACAAATCCATAGATCGTGTTGCCATACAATTGTTTAAACCCAGATTTTAATTGATACTCGGGAATGGCCACGGCTCTGGCGAGATCGGCTATAGTCGGTGGATTCTTCAGTTGTCGCAGTAGCAACTCTTTAGCTTCCTTGATTTTCTTGAGTATATTTTCATCATTTAGGAATGGGCAAGAAACGATGTCGGTTTCGCGGTCTGAAAAATAAAGGCTTATCGCTTCGAGTAATTTGCCATAATAATAAGTGTGTTCAATGGCCTTATTGAGTTGGATCTTGTATAATGGAAGCAAAGTGAGCAAAATAGATTGACTCATGGGCTTATCCTGATAGATTTTTTGTTGGATCATTTCATTGTGCAAGATGGGTAGATCTTCTGAAGTAAATAATTTATGTAGTTTTTCAAGTGGAATAAATATAGTGATCAGCTTTGTTTGTGTACCTAATTCAATTTGGAAAGAATGTTCTTGAAGGGGGTTGAATAAAAACGTAACGGTATGTTCATCAATATTTCGAATATAAGGTCCAAAATGCAGTTTGGTTCTACCTTCAAGACCAAAAAAGAACTGGATACGGTCTTTTTTTAATTGGGCATCCAGATGTCCAGCCTCGCTGTCGTTGTTTTCATAGCGATCAAAAACAGTATTGGCTTCGTTATATAATATGGTATGATGGATCACCGATTTACATTAATTAGTTGGAATGTTAATTCTGACCTGAGTTTTTAGGGTAATGGTATTATTTCTTTCAAAATTAACCCTTTTTTAGATCAAAGGTATCGAATATTTCGAGTCACTTATAAAATATATGATTTTCAACGCCTTGGGGTATTAAATTTATTTTCGATTTCATTTTATTAGCACGCCCAGATTATTCAAACCATATAAGCCTGATAATTATCAGTTTGTGTTATAACTACTATCAATTATTATAATTGCATTTGAGTATTCTTTTGACGCCTAAGGGTATTTAGTAGACAAAGTTACTCTCACCTTTGCGGCAATCAATGAAAATAGGCTTCCTTTGCTCGATGTTTGTATTTAGTCTTGTTTGGCAAGTTCAAGCTCAGTCTGATACTATGATTGGACAGCTTGAACCAGTTTTTATTACAGCTCATCGGGATGGCAGAAAACTTTCAACCTTATCCACTTCAGCCTTATTAATTCCACAGGAACAAATCAAACTGATCGGTTCAGTGCGATTACAACAAGTACTGTCTGAACAAAATGGAATACAAATAGTCCCACAAGTCAATGGCTTGGGTTCGGGTATTCAGCTATTGGGGTTCAACCCAGATTATACCCTGATCCTGATAGATGGGGAGCCCTTAGTCGGGAGGAACACTGGTCTTTTGGATCTTAACCGACTTTCTATCAATCCTATAAAACAAATAGAAATCGTCAAAGGACCAAGCAGCAGCCTTTACGGTTCAGAGGCACTAGCGGGTGTCGTCAATATCATCACGCAACGTACGGAACAAAATCAATTGAAAGCGAATTTCAGACTATCATCAAATCATACCACAGATATCAATCTTTCAGCAGGGCTGACTAACCGACACAGTGATGGATTGATTCAAATATCAAGATATGCTACCAAAGGCTATGACCTGAGCCCAACCTCTTATGGTCAGACAGTATCACCACATCAACAATGGTCGACATTTGCAAAAATTAATACATCACTGGGAAAGCACGACCTGAGTATGGGTACTCGTTTTTTTATAGAAGATCAGCAAAGTCAATATCTAGTCAATGACATCGCTACACGTGGCATCGGGCAAATCAAAGATTGGATGATCAATCCAGTATGGAAGTATAAAATTACTCCATACATACATTCGACGCTAAGAGCGTACTACACTCAATATACTGCTAACGCCACTTACCTTAAAGATCAATCAGGAGAGGAGATCAGTGCGGATGATTTTCATCAGTCTTTTGTGCGACTGGAATGGAACCCAAAGATTTTAATCAATCAAACAAATTCCATAATAGGAGGGGCCGGCTATGTCAAAGAGCAAGTTCAGACGATCCGATATGGCACGAATGAGCCTCGAAACCAATATACCAAGTATACTTTTGCACAATACACCTGGAGACCCCAAGATAATCAAGAGATCAATGCAGGCCTTCGATATGATCACAATAATGTCTATGGGGGGCAATTGAGTCCTAAACTTTCCTTTATCACACCATTAAAAAAATCGATCTATTGGAATGGTTCTCTCGGACTTGGATTTAAATCGCCTGATTTTAGACAATTGTATCTTGATTTTACCAATGCTGCAGGCGGTGGCTATAGTGTATTGGGTAGAGAAGTGCTCGATTCCAAGTTGGCTTTATTGGAATCTGAAGGTCAGTTAAGAGGGTATTTAAAAAACATAACGGAGGAAGGCGCTATAAAACCGGAGCGATCTATTACTTTCAACACAGCCATCAAATCCAATCGGGGTGTGATAGGTTGGGAGATCGGATTATTTTATTCCAGGATATCTCAATTGATTGAAACAGAACCTGTGGCTCAACTGCATAATGGCAGCAATGTGTTTAGTTATTTTAATATCAATAATGTACGAATTCAAGGGTTAGATGCTCAATGGAGTTATGCATTGAGCCCACAATTAAAAGTACAAAGCTCTTATCAGTTACTTTATGCTCATGACCTCAAACAACTCGATCTATTAAACGATGGTATAAAATTTAGGCGTGATCCTGAAACTTTATCCAGCGTGCGGCTCAAACGTAAAGATTATTTCGGACTATCCAACCGTAGTAGGCATGCCATGCAGATCAAATTGTTTTATCAGCCGGACGAACTTCCATTGCATGGGTCTATCCGTGCTTTATATCGCAGTCGATTTGGCCTTGGTAGTAATTCCGGTACGGTGCAGGGTGGGCCTGTTTTTGTATCCGAACAAAGCGGTAATGATGTATTAGATCAATACGATCAATTCGTCAAGGGATATACTTTATTGAACCTTAGTGTTGGCTGGTCTGGATTAAAGCCTTTAGACTTTCAAATCGGAATAGATAATGTATTGAATAAAAAGATACCCTCCGCCTTACCTGGTCTTGCCGGTAGAATCATCTATTTAAATCTAAATTATTCTTTATCAAAAAAATCATAAAATTAAATAAACCATGAAACGATTTCTTTTAGCAGCGCTTATTATTCAAGCCCTTGCATTTACATCCTGTTCCAAAGATGATACTGGAGGATCTGTTGCTCCTATCTCGAAGACCATCACCAGTCTGCCTGCTGATCCGGGTACTGGAGTCAATGCGCAAACCGGTCAACCTACCGGCACTACAAATAAATTTACTTTATTCAATTTCGCCTCCGGTATCGTGGTACCTAATACGGACAGTGCGAGTACGAAATGGGATATTGGATTTAAAGGCACTTCGATCATCTTCAATAGCGGTATCAGCGGCCCTGGCAATGCAGGTGTGATCATCAAAGACGGCATACTGGATGATATTGCAATGGCTCCAACCTCGGGGTATCTATCGGATAATACCTCTAGTCTAGCCATACCTGCAGGTTCTGGTAAAGGATGGTATACCTACGACGGACAAGCGATGGTCATCCGACCTACCGCTGGAAAAATATTTATCATTCGGACTGCAGATAATAAATATGCAAAGATGGAAATCATCAACTATTATAAAGATGCCCCGGCCAATCCTACATTCATGATACCAGCTCGATACTATACATTCAGATACTTTTATCAGGGTGATGGAAGTGTTGTGTTGAAATAATTCTTGTAGAGGCGATTTCAGTCGCTTTGCGACTAAGCGACTGAAGTCGCTTTGTGACTAAGCGACTGAAGTCGCCCCTACATAAAATAAATTCAATAAATGTCACCTTGGGCAAAGTCATTCTTTCTTTTTAGCCATCGCCCTCGAGTGAAATCCGGTATGGCTACTGGGTGACTTCCCATAGTTATACTTTCCTCAGACAAAGCAGTAATACATAACCAGGTGGCTGCATCATAAGCATCCATGGCTGCAGGCTTTTTGGCCTTAGCACATTCTATAAACGAATTGATCACGAACCAATCCATGCCTCCATGCCCTGCATTTTCAGCGCTTTTCTCATGTTTTTTCCATAGCGGATGGTCATAGGTCTTAAGTAAGGCATCTGCTTTTTCCCAACTATGTGCTTTGGTCTTGCCTTCGATCATCAGAGATTGATTGACATCCATCCAGATGCCTTGAGTCCCTTGTACTCTAAATCCTAATGAATACGGTCTGGCCAGATTGGTATCGTGAAAGAGTGTGATCGTCTCACCATTAGTGCATTTGATCATCGTGGTCACTACATCGCCGAGTTTAAAATCGACTTTGGCATTGGGTGATTCACACCACCTTTGGGATGATTGATTACATATTGGTGCAGGCCCCTGGCCTTACTGGCCATAGAAGTGAGATGGGTAAGGCGATTGCCTCGATTGATATCATTCATCATGGCGATAGGTCCGAGTCCATGCGTAGGATAAAGGTCACCATTCCGATATACGGAGTGTTGTGTGCGCCATCGAACTTCATGAAACCCTTTCTCGTTGAACTCCACACCACCACCATAGAATTGTTTACCATCATTAAATTTTACTGCACGAAGATCATGTTGATAACCACCTTCAAGATGGATCAACTCGCCGAATAGATTTTGTCGCACCATATTCAGCACAGCCATGACATCCCTTCGATAACATACATTTTCGAGGAAAAACAAGTGTTGTCCTGTAGCTTCGTGGGTATTGACCAGCTCCCAACATTCGTCTAGAGAAAAAGCGCCACAGACCTCTGTTGCAGTATACTTGCCAGCCTTCATCGACGCTATTGCCATTTCACTATGCCATTCCCAGGGAGTGGCTATAATGATAGCATCTACAGCAGGGTTATTTAAGAGATCGAGGTAGCCGTGATCACCTTTGAGGTAAACTTTAGGTAAGGTTTTATTGGCTTTGGTAAATAATTTATTACACTCATCTATAGATAATGGATCGATATCATTGATAGCGACGACATCCACATCGGTGCGATAGAGCAATTGTTCGACATGGTTTCTGCCTCTGCCTCCGACACCCATCACACCAATACCTAGTTTGCCATTGGCCATAAAGGATGGAGGTCCTGATTCTGTAGTTGCATTGGCCTTAGTAGTCAGCGCTGTACCTGCTCCTGCCAGCATAGTAGCGCTGATAAATTTTCTTCGATTGATAGACATAGTAGGATTAATTGTTTAGTAAATAGTAAAGTTAAGGTAAGACATTTGACCTAAACTATTAGTACTATCTATTCGTTAATCCAGTATAACGTTATAGCTGCAGGTCATCAAAAATCGAGTGGACGCTGAAAAAATTTGTCAGACCAATATTTCAGTTTTGTGATTATCTGCGATGATCAGATCAATCTAAAAAACCAATTGGCCATTCATGCGGTATACCCATACCAATAGCAGGATAAATAAGAATAAAAAAAACAATGAAAGGCCAAAGCAAGAGCCTTTCTTAGCGTAATATGCGTTTGATTCGTCCATGATCTTATTTAAAATCGCTGCAAAGAAACATCAAATTTTGAATCCCTACTCCGTTCGTCTCAAATAAACCCAAAAAATTCATTAAAAATAAATTTTTATCCTCCGGTTTAATCCTGACATTGATTATGAATGAATACATTAATAAAATAATATACAATTCATTCATAATCAATCGTCAGATCGTTCAATGGAATTTTCATTGAACGATCTTGGATAAAAAATAATCAATCGCAATAAAGATATAAATAATTAATATATAATAAAATAAATATTAAAAATTTTTAACATATATTCAAGAAGTAGATTATATTTGCCTTCCCAGTGAACCTATAACCTTAATCAAGTGTATAACAAAACAAGACAACATGCTTAAACAGTCGATCAGTCAGAAAATGCTTCAAAAACTGTCTCCTCAACAGATACAGCTCATGAAGCTTTTACAGATCCCTACTGTAAATCTTGACCAACGTATCAAAGAAGAACTGGAAGTCAATCCCGCTCTCGAAGAAGGGGATGATAATGCTGATGTATTTGACTTGGACGCTCAGGCGGAAGAAAAGTCCACGGATGAACAGACCGAAAAAGATGAGATACTGGATGAGTACATCATGGAATATCTAGAAGATGACCCGTCCACCTACAAAATGAGCACAGGCCTCTCTTCCTCCAATCCTGAAACAGAGCGCCAGTCTCCGGTACCCGTGGAGCGTTCGTTTCATGAATACCTTATGAGCCAACTTAGTTTATTAAATCTCAACGAAAGAGACCTTAAGATTGCTATTCACATCATCGGTAGTATAGATGATGATGGTTATCTACGCAGGGATCCGTTGGCTATCATCGATGATCTGATGTTTTCGCAAAACATTGAAGCTACCAGAAAAGAAATATTGGAAGTACTAAAATTGATTCAACAATTTGAACCGGCAGGGGTAGGCGCCAGAGATCTGCAAGAGTGTCTGGTGATCCAACTGAAAGGAAAGTCTAAAAAAGCTTCCTTGGCACCGGATCAAAAAAGAAAAATAGACTTAGGGCTCACGATTCTAATCTCTTATTTCGAAGAGTTTACCAAAAAACATTTTCACAAACTCGAACGAGGCTTAAACATTACAGAAGAAGACCTTAAAGATGTGATGGAAGAGATCCTCAAACTCAATCCAAAACCCGCCAGCGCTTTTAATGAATCCTCCTCCCAGTCTATCCAATACATCATACCTGATTTTATCATTCTCAATAATGAGGAAATGTTGGAGCTTTCTCTTAATTCGCGCAATGCCCCTGATCTCCATATCAGTGAACAATATAAGAACCTACTCCATTCCTACAAGGAAAGCTATAAAACCAATAAAACATCACGCCAGGCCAAAGAAGCAGTACTTTTTATCAAACAAAAAATCGATAGCGCCAAATGGTTTATCGATGCTATTCGTCAGCGACAGGAGACCATGTATCGTACCATGTTCGCCATTATGCAATATCAACAGGAATTTTTCAAGACCGGAGATGAACGAAAATTGAAGCCCATGATCTTGAAAGATATCGCGGATGTAGCCGGATATGACATCTCTACGGTGTCCAGAGTAGCCAACAGTAAATTTGTGCAGACGGAATATGGTACTAAACGTTTAAAAGAGTTTTTCTCAGAATCACTACAAAACCAGGAAGGCGAAGAAGTGTCCACCTTGGAAGTCAAAAAAATCATTTCAGATATGGTCGGTGGGGAAAGCAAAAAGAAACCTCTATCGGATGAAAAAATAAAAACGACACTGGAACGAAAAGGATACAATATCGCTCGTAGGACCATTGCAAAGTATCGAGAACAGTTGAGTATACCTGTAGCTCGGCTAAGAAAGGAATTGTAAGGCCGATTCCTCCTGTGCGTCGGAATTTATTCCGATGATTTTTCAAGGTTTGATCTATTAGAATATTTTATTCTAATAGCCTTCACTACTTCGTCACCGTCACATCTCCTTTCAAATACCCCACTGTCCCATCTTCTTTTCTATATCTGATCTGATAGATATACACACCAGGTATCACAGTAGCATTTTTATAAGTGCCGTCCCAGATGGGCTGATCTGTTGATACATTTCTTACTTCAGTAATCAAATCGCCCCATCGATTATATACACTTGCTAGTTCTATAGTGATCTGACTATTTTGTGTAGAGTAGACCCTCCAATCGTCATTGATACCATCTCCATTGGGTGAAAACAGGTTTGGGACAAAAAATTGATTATTGGCAGTTGCCAAGTAATAGTCTGTCAAAGTGAAGATTATCTATATATGTTATTTTCATATATGATGATGTGTTGCTCTTTCAGGGCTAAGCGACTAAAGTCGCCGCTACAGGACCTCTCCACCTTTGCCCTTAATTGCTCTCCTACAGTGAGTTCCTAAGCCGCTACAGGATCTTGCTAATATTCACGATTGAGGTCACTAAATACATGATTTAATTATTCTTCATATTTCACATAACTATATGGCCAGTCTTCCCAATGATCAATTTTTCCTGCTTTTACTGGGTTATTTAATATATAATCTCCTATAGAACCGAGTTCTTTTTCATCTCTTATCATCCGATCGTAGCTAGCTTTTTGCCAAAATGTTCCCATTCTATTCAATAAAACATTTATTACTTTGGATGATCTCCCCCTAATTAATTTCATGATATTTCCTAAAGTAGTATTCGAAGAGGAGTTGGCAGTATCTATTACGAGATGGACATGATTCGGCATTATACAGTAATATAAAACATCATACAGTACATTGTTTTCCTGAAGAATAGCGCTTTTAATTATTTCTGCAATCTCAACTTTACAAAGATTAACTCCGGAATCATTTGAATCATGTAAATTGTCATAATCTTCAAATTGTTCCATAAAATTATTTTCTTTCCAGAGGATGTTGGAGTGTAAAGGGATGGAATCGAAAGTACAAAAGGTTACAAAAAAGCACCGACCTTTTGGAGCTAAATGAGGTAGTCGATTGTAATAGAATGATTTCAAACTTTTATGATTGAATATAATTACAAATGGATGGAAGGTAAAGTTAGCTAAAATGGTTTATACCTTACTGTAGAGGCGACTTTAGTCGCTTAATTTTCACCACCCTGAAGTCAATAGTACTGATGAGTATTATTTGAATTTAACTCAGCGACTGAAGTCGCCACGCCCTTTCAGGGCTTATGATCAAAAAAGATCGTCGCTCATCCCACAATTTTTTTTGTAAGAAAGACTTATTATCAAAAGAGCCTTATTTTGGCATCTAAAACTAAAATAAAATGATTCCAGCAAAAGCATATGCAGCCTATCAACCTGATCAACCATTGCGACCATTTGAGTTTGATCGCAGGAGTGTAGGTCCTCAGGATGTCCACATCGAAATCAAATATTGCGGGGTGTGCCATAGTGATCTTCATCGTGCACGAGGAGAGTGGAACGGT
The DNA here is from genome assembly GCA_043719965.1 of Saprospiraceae bacterium. GTDB lineage: Bacteria > Bacteroidota > Bacteroidia > Chitinophagales > Saprospiraceae > JADJLQ01. The sequence goes on from JAYSTG010000629.1 coordinate 9,850, forward strand.
ACTGAATTTCCACTCGTACCTGGACATGAGATCGTAGGGTATGTAAAAGCAGTGGGTTCACAAGTCGACAAATTCAAAGCTGGTGATCTAGCTGCAGTAGGCGTGATCGTTGATTCCTGTAGGGTATGTCCTAATTGTATCCAAGACATGGAAAACTATTGCCAAGAAGGACCCACAGGAACCTACAATGTCAAGGAGCGCAATGGATCTGGTATTACTCGAGGAGGTTATTCCTCACAAATCGTGACCGACCAAAGGTTTGTTTATAGTTTTTCTGATCAGTTGGATATGAAAGCTGTGGGGCCGCTTTTGTGTGCAGGCATCACGACCTATTCCCCATTGAAATACGCTGGGGTCAAAAAAGGTATGAAAGTAGGCGTGGCAGGATTGGGTGGTTTAGGTCACATGGGTGTGAAATTTGCTGTAGCATTTGGAGCAGAGGTCACCCTCATCAGTCATACACCTTCAAAAGAGCAAGATGCAAAGCGCCTGGGAGCTCATCATTTTCTATTGTCTAGTGATAAAGATGAGATGAAAAAATATGAAAGTTACTTTGATATCGTATTGAATTGTATATCTGCTCAACACGATTATAAAAAGTATTTAGATTTATTAGCCTTGAATGGAAAAATGTTATTAGTAGGCCTTCCCCCTGAAAACCCTAAAGTCGATCCATTTGCACTAATCAAAAACCGAAGGTCAATCATGGGTTCTATGATCGGTGGCACCGCTGAAACACAGGAGATGTTGGATTTTTGTGCAGCGAATCATATAGTCTCTGATATCGAACTAATACCTATCCAGAAGATCGATGAAGCTTATGATCGTATGATCCAAGGAGATGTGCGATATCGTTTTGTAATCGATATGAGTACGCTATAAGGCCAGTTTTTAGAGTTCACATTGATTCACATTGATTATAAGATCACATTTTAAAAAAACCTAACACCACATAACATAATCTGTATGTTTTATTGGTCAGTATGGGATCTGACGCAATTGCTCCCTGACAGTTAGATTTACCGTGCTTTGTTCCGCTCCAATGGAGTTGCGATTTTTGTTTATTTATCTTATTACAAAGCTATCATCCCTACGGGACTTAGTCTACTTTCTGACTGCTCTCAATAGCCTGAGATTGGGTGTGTTTAATAGCTCTGACCTTCGTATCGATAAAAAATGGAATTTTAAAAAGACTACGCTTGATTTGTTTTTTGGATGTGACCAATTGGTAGGTGGCTAAAAATCCGGCGATCCCTGAATATACTTTTGAGCGACTTACCGATAATTCCGGTTTTAAAACCAAGGATGGCAAACCCATCCAACCAGATGGCAGTAATGCACTACCCACCAGCGTAAAAAATGATGATCCCTTTTTTACTCCGACTATTGGATTTATAGTGGAGTTTTAAAATTCTAAACATACATTTACCTACACGTATGTGAGGCAAACCTAACGGAATAAGAAATACCTTAACTGATCATTCAGTTCGATACTTTCTAACTCCTTAAATTGATTACAATTCCTATATTTAAACCTTAAAAAATCGCTGCAATTATGAAATTTATATACTTCTGCTTGGTCGTAATGATGCTATGGGCAGCCTGTAAATCACCTTCCAAAGAATCTGCAATAGCGGATACCAAACCAGCCATTCAGGATTCTATAAAGCCAGAACCCAAACCCATCTCAGACCCTCTAGTCACGGATATCTTCACTGCAGATCCGTCGGCTCATGTCTTTAATGGTAAAATCTATATCTATCCTTCTCACGACTATGAAGCAGGCGTAAAACAAGACGATCTCGGAAGTCACTTTGATATGCGGGATTACCACATTCTATCTATGGATAGCATCGGTGGAAAGGTGACTGATCATGGGATTGCTATTGATAAAACAGATATACCCTGGGCTGGCAAACAACTTTGGGCGCCTGATGCAGCATTTGCGAATGGCAAGTACTATCTCTACTTCCCGATTAAAGATAAGAAAGGCATATTCAAAATCGGTGTAGGAACTTCTATCTCCCCGACAGGCCCGTATAAATCGGAAGCCCAACCTATAAAAGGCTCTTATAGTATAGATCCGGCAGTTTTTAAAGATACTGATGGATCCCATTATATGTACTTCGGGGGCATCTGGGGTGGACAGTTGCAACGATGGCAAACTGCAAACTATGACACCTCAGGAGTAGAGCCCAATGATGATCGCCCTGCAATGGGTCCAAGGGTAGCTAAAATGACTAAAGACATGTTACAATTTGCAGAACCTGTAAAAGAAGTCAAAATCCTGGACGCAGCAGGCAATGCTATACAAGGGAAAGACCATGATCGTCGATTTTTTGAAGCATCTTGGATGCATAAATACAATGGTAAATATTATTTCTCCTATTCTACCGGTGATACTCACTTTATATGTTATGCCATAGGTGATAGTCCTTATGGACCTTTTACCTATCAGGGGATTGTGTTGATGCCAGTCATCGGATGGACCAATCATCACTCCATCGCAGAGGTCAATGGGAAATGGTATCTATTTTATCATGACAGCAGTCTATCCAAAGGTCAGACTCATCTGAGGTGTGTAAAAGTAACTGAACTGAAATACAATTCGGATGGAAGCATACAGACGATTTCTGCATATAAATAATATAAATTTCTGTGATTTCAGGCGTGCTTTTTCTTTAGGAAAAACCGTTTTACTTTCACAATGCTATCTTTTGGAATACTGACTATGGATAATTTCAAAACATCCATTCAAATAAGATGGTCCGATTTAGATCCCAATACTCATTTGAGACATTCTGTTTATTATGATTGGGGAGCATTGAGTAGAGTCGAGTTTTTTAACAATCTTGGATTGACCGCGGCGTATATGCAACAATACCAGATCGGACCGATATTATTTCGGGAAGAATGTGTTTTTCGCAAAGAGATTCATTTTAGAGACACAGTCTTTATCGATCTGCATCGTACAAAAGCTAAGAAAGACTATTCCAGATGGTCCATCCGGCACACCATTTTCAAAGGACTGGATACAGTTGCCGCTATCATCACTATAGATGGTGCCTGGTTAGACCTTTCGACACGGAAACTTTCTACACCGCCGCTATTTGTTAGAGATTTAATGGATCATATGCCTGTCGGCAAAGATTTTGAATGGCTGGAGTGATTTAATTAATTAATTTTTTGCATTGACTGACCACAGTAAAATGTACCTCTTGTCACCTATTGTATAAAATGAAAAAAATAAGTCAAGAATATGAACTATACTTTTACTCTTTTCCAAGAAAAAACTACTTTCCCATTAAAATAACAATATAATACAATAAAAAAACTCATTCCCATTCTTTTACTCTTATTCATTAGCGCTATCAGTTTTGCTCAGTGGATCGCTGATCCTGTGCATTCTAAAGTAGCATTTATAGTCCAGCACCATGGCATTTCAGAAGTAGACGGTTATTTTAAAAAATATCAGGCTATTCTTAAATTTGAAAAACCTAATTTCTCAGATGCTACATTTGAAGTAACCATAGAGACTGCTAGTGTCAATACTGATTTTGAACCACGAGACAATCATTTGCGAAGTGAAGACATTTTTAATGTAGAAAAATTCCCCACGATGACCTTTGCCAGCACTTCCGTAAAGAAGAAAAAAAAGAACCAATATGTGCTCATGGGTAATCTTACCTTGCGAGGTGTGACTAAACCAATTACTCTTGACCTCATCTTAAACGGTCCAGTAGAAAATCCAAATAAAAATGCCAAGAATATGCAGATTGGTGTAAAAGTAATAGGCAAAATAAAAAGAAGCGATTTTGGACTTGGCTCAAAACTAATCTCAGCATTTGTGAGTGAAGAAATACAAATGCGTATCACCGGAGAGTTTAATAAACCTATTGCCGGCAATTAAACCATGAAAACGATCTTCACCGCCATTGTCGGTTAGAGATTTAATGGATGATATACCCTGTCGGCAAAGATTTTGAGTGGCTGGAATGAAAGCGTTGCTTATTGTAAATGTTCAAAATAGAATTTATCCCCAATTTTTATTTTTCTAGTTTAAATATAGGGATCAAATTGAATAAAACGAGTTGCAATTGACTCCTGTTTTTGCCTGGACTTTCCAACAATTGGGTCATATAGCCCAGTTCTGCTCGAATAGATGTACTGATGACATAGCCCAAAGCTCCGTAGAGACGATTGCGGTCATAAACTGTGGTTTTGGGCTGGAGGAAAATTTCATTATAGGCGGAGAGGTACCAGGTATTTTTAGAAAGCACTTTATGATTGATCGGTACATTGAGGGATATAAAATATCGTAACCGGAGTTTAAAATCATCAGGTAGAAACCGTTGTTCAAATCGATAGCGATGCTGAATAAAAAATCTTTTTATTGCATGGCGAGTGATATATTGTTGATAGAGTCGATGTTCATTAGATCCTTTTTTTTCATTGGTTCCGCTTATATATCGTTCAGAGTGGATGAATCCATATCCTGCCAGTATATTATTATTGTTTTCTGTGAGATTATAGCCTAGCCCTGTTCGAAAGACCAATTGTTCCAAGTCACCCAGGAAGTTGTAATTGCGGTGTTGTATTTCATTATGCCAATTCCATTTTTTATTGATGGCTTGATTGCCGAAATAACATAACCAATTTCCACGATCAGATGATTGCGCAGATATAGTTGAAAAAGGATACAAAAGGAAAATGAATAGTGTAAACGTATTTAAGCGCATGCAATTATTTTTTTTGAATAAACAAAGATCGAATAGTTATGACGAATTTTAAAAATCCGGAATTAGCTCAGTTTGGATAGTTTAACTTATTTCCATTCTTTTGGTGTTTTTAATTTGTAGCCTTTTATGCTTGTTACCTCCTCGTCAAATTGAGCATCTACTAATTTTTTCCTTCCTATTATTAATGAGCCTATGGCTACAATAGCCATAGAACTATTGTGCCTTTCGGGTGGAAATGCAATGAATACTCTTCTGTTTTTAAATAGGCTGTGAATTTCTTTAATAGGTGGCGTTAAATCGCTGTCACCAGAGATTAGCATCGCCATATCGTATTGTTCTTTAAATGCATCTACTATAATAGCTGTAGCAATATTTACATCTGTCATTTTCTCTTTGGCAGGTTTCCAAAAATTACCACACCTTTTACATTCGAGTTTGGTGTCCTGATAATTGCCATAATATATTTCGACACCTACACTGGCCAAAGCATCTAAATAAGTGGATTGTCTTTTTTGCTTTTCGGGATTGTTATTAACCCTGCTTGTGTAATATTTTATCCCGACCAACTCTTGATTAGATTTTAGCAAACTTTCTACTAATTTTTTTGACATTCAGCCATCTGCAATGATCAAAACCTGCCTCTCTCATTCCAAAATAGAGGTTAAACCCATCTATGTAGGCTATCACTCTTTCTTTTTTATGTACAATTTCTTGCATAATTCTATTGTTTATATTACCTTTGCAATCAGAACAACACCAAGGATAGAATCCTTGGTCTGACGCCTCCCACAAGAGGCGTTTCGTTTTTTATAATACAATGCTCTTTTTGGCCTTTTTTTCGAATCATTTTTGGTTGACCACCTGACAAAATCTTTTATTGACTTTAAGTTCTTGATTAGTCTTACATTAAGCGCTGGACGCACTCTCGAGGATTATTGAATTTTTATCAAATCGTAATATTATGCGTGATGACGGTTTGATTTTGCCATGACTGTAAAGATATAATAATGCGCTTATTCGGTCAAGCATTAAAAAGGAGTTTTTAATATTTTTAATCGAGATAGTTCCGAAAATCATGGTATAAAATCTGAATTGAGATTATTTTTACTTTTTATTGGTGATGACATGATGGCAACAGGAAAGGATTTTGAAGTAATTTATTCACTTGCAGATTCGGCAGATCTTGGATTTATTCGACAAGTATTAGTAGATTGTAAGTTACCTGCTCAAGATTTGATCACTACACCCATAGATTTTATCGTGGCGGAGCTAGATCATCATGTCATAGGATGTATCGGAATAGAGTTATATAGAAGCGAAGGGTTTTTAAGGTCTTTTGCTATCCAAGATCAAATGCGAAACCAGGGTATTGGAGATATCTTATTCAATCATTTAGTCGAGTATGCCAAATCAAAGAATGTTCAATCGATGCATTTATTAACTACTACTGCTGAAGCATTTTTTAATAAAAGGGGATTTATTCAGACCGATCGCAAAAATGCTCCTCGATCCATACAGGAAACTACAGAATTTAAAGGGATGTGCTGTTCTACTGCTGTCTATATGCAAAAATATTTGACAGATAAAGTCCCGGACAAAGTCCTGTGAAGTGAAACTTCATACTTTCGAAACTATTTTACCAAGTACTCAGGTAGGTTTTCTATACGATCGCATCCAATCTGCTCCAACACTTGCTGTAATTGTATTTTGAGCATAGAAATCGTATGATCACCACCGTCCCGTCCCAATGCTGCTACACCATACATAAATGACCTGCCCAAAAATGCAAAATCTGCACCATAGGCCATCGTCCGCGCAATATCAGGGCCCGAACGAATCCCGCTGTCCATCATGATCTTGATTTTGTCTTGATACTGAGGCGCCAATGCCTTTAGAGTAGCTATAGTAGATTGCCCGGCATCTAATTGTCTTCCACCATGATTGGACAGTATGACTCCATCGAGTCCGAGTTTAATACATAGATCCATATCAGATGCTGATGCCACTCCTTTCATGATGATTTTACCTTTCCATAGATCGCGTATAGGCTTGATCTTTTCTTCATTCATGATGCCGGAAAAGGTATCATTCATATATTTCCCGAGCTGACCCATATCGAGCCCTTTGGGCATGTACTGCAATAAATTAGCAAATCGAGGTGTGCCTTCTTTCAAAGTATTCATTGCCCAATGCGGCCTACCTATGATTTGCAATATATTATTTAATGTCATCTTAGGCGGGAGAGATAAACCATTCCGAATATCCCTGGGTCTGAATGCAAAGGTGGGCACATCACATAGCAAGACCAATACTGGCACGCTGGCATCCTGAGCCCTTTGGAGCAAACTGGTAGTCATCGTTTTATCTTTGGGGTGATAGAGTTGATACCAAGCGTGACCTTCTGTGATCTTGCTGATCTCCTCTATACTGCTAGTAGCCATCGTACTCAGGATAAAAGGGATGTTGTGATCAAAAGCAGCTTTGGCTAATATCTTAGTAGCTCCAGGCCACATCAATCCTTGCAGGCCGATAGGGCATATACCGAATGGCGCATCATAGGTATGACCGAATAATTCAATCTTGATATCCGATTGGCCTTTACTCCTGAGATAGTGAGGGACGAGTTCAATAGCTCTGATCTCATCTGTATTTTTCCTAAGATTGACATCCTCATTACATCCACCATCCAAGTATTCGAAGGCGAACCGAGGGATTTTCTTTATAGCCCGATTGCGAAGGTCATCGATAGATGGATAGTTGGGATTGTACGTTAGTTTTGACATATGCTAATTTGCAGATCAAAGCTACTAAATATGGTGTTTAATAAAATTGATTGTTCCACAGCAGGCTTTGTTTTTGCAGTACTCAGATCTTGATTTTCGAAGACTAAAGTCCGAATATACACTTCAACCACACTTTGTACCTGGCATAAAAAATGAGGCAATCGGGTCGCCTTTCTGTGGATCCTCTTAATCCGTTTCATAGTATCTCTTCTAAAAAAAGAATCTAAATCACCCTTTTAAATCAAACAGTTTGTAAATTCATGCCTTTAAAAACCAATCCATGAGTACTCGTAGAAGATTTATCCAGAAAATAACAGCTCCTGTATTTGCTATGCCATTACTTTCATTGGCAAATAATAGGCAAAATGAAGTAGAGAAATTAAATGCCTATGAAGGCCCCATCCTGAGAGTAGCCATCCTCGGGTTGGGTAGCTATGGTACTCGTGTAGCAGATGCTATGCAATTTTGCGCTAAAGCCAAACTGGTAGGGGCTATCAGTGGAACCCCTTCCAAACTCACTACTTGGCAATCAAAATATAATATTCCTGTAAAAAATTGTTTTAACTATGAAAACTTAGATAGCATCAAAAACAATCCTGATATAGATGCCGTTTACATCATCACCCCTAACTCACTCCACAAACCTTTTGCTATAAGGGTAGCTAAAGCCGGGAAACATGTGATCTGTGAAAAACCAATGGCATTAAATGCGAAAGAAGGACAAGAGATGATCAATATATGTCGTCAAGCGAAAGTAAAGTTATTGGTGGGTTACCGAATGCATTTCGAACCCAAAACATTGGAAATTGTCAGGATGAGAAAGGAAGGTGAACTCGGTAAACCGCTATTTTTCCAAGGATTAGCAGGTTTCAGAATAGGAGATCCTACGCAATGGCGCCTTAATAAAGCTTTGGCTGGAGGCGGCTCAATGATGGATATCGGAATCTATGCAATCAATGGAGCTCGATATATGATCGGGGAAGAGCCTCTATGGGTCACCGCCCAAGAGACTAAAAATGATAAAGTAAAATTTAAGGAAGGGGTAGACGAAACGATTACATTCCAATTTGGCTTCCCCAGTGGAGCAACGGCATCCTGTCTATCCACCTATGCAATGAATGGCTTGGATAAGTTTTATCTTAATGGGGAAAAAGGATATGCTGAAATGCAACCTTCCACCGGTTATGGTCCTATCAAAGCCCACAGCAATAAAGGGGAAATTAATATAGAACATCAGACTCATCAAACCTTCCAAATGGATGAAATGTCTGAAATAATTCTGAATAACAAAAAACCTATCATTCCGGTAGATGGTGAGGAAGGGTTAAAGGACCTCAAAATCATCGATGCAATCTTTCTAGCAGTGAAAAGCGGCAAAAAAGTATGGTTGAAAGGGTAATAGTAATTCTAAGCAGTAAATGGATATCATGATCATGTGCATTTATTTTTTGATTATAAAAGTCACGAATTAATTGAAGATCAAGTTAGAGAAAAACCAAAAAGCTTCGAATCAATTAATATTGGATCACCATTAAAGCGCTTATAATTTTGAATCACAGTCTGGTGGTAGAGTTTTTTCAATCACCTTGGTCTCGATTTCAACCAGCATATCGTATAAAATACTCGGATTGTTTATCTTTGCCACCTAAAAATATTCCGATAGAAACATCAAGTTTGACTATAAGGTACCGGAAAAACCCCTTATAGACTTTGTGAACTATCAGGAATCAATCATTAAGAATATGGCCATAGCACCGGAAGATGTATTCAAAAAACTAGTATCTCACTGTAAAGAATATGGATTTGTATTCCCAGCGTCTGAAATCTATGACGGACCAGGAGCAATCTATGACTATGGACCCTATGGAGCACAATTGAGAAATCACATCAAAGAATACTGGTGGAAAGCCATGGTGCAGATGCACGAAAATATAGTAGGTATCGATGCTGCTATCTTCATGCATCCTACCACATGGAAGGCCTCAGGGCACGTGGATGCCTTCAATGATCCTTTGGTAGACAATAAAGATTCTAAAAAAAGATATCGCGCGGATGTTTTGATAGAAGATTATATCGCCAAACTGGAAGATAAAATCAATAAAGAAGCAGAAAAGGGCCGCAAAAAATTTGGTGAGGCTTTTGATGAAACAAAAATGAGAGAGACTCACCCCCAGGCATCTAAATGGCACACAGAAACCATTGTGATCAATGATCGTCTTCAGGCAGCTATGAGAGACAAAGATATGTCGGCATTAAAACAGATCATCGACGATTGTGAAATTGCAGACCCTGAAAGTGGTTCTCGCAATTGGACGGAGGTGCGCCAATTCAATCTCATGTTTAGCACCCAACTGGGGAATATAGCCGGAGAAGAAGGTAAATTGTATTTAAGACCGGAAACTGCGCAAGGAATCTTTGTCAATTTCCTCAATGTACAGAAGACCACTCGACAGAAATTACCTTTTGGTATCGCACAAATCGGCAAAGCTTTTCGAAATGAGATCG
>JAYSTG010000630.1:0-2599 GCA_043719965.1 Saprospiraceae bacterium
CCTAGTCCGGTGGTAAAAGCCACAATATTGCATCCACTTCCTACCTCCGCTGTTGTAGATTCTACATCCCCTCCTGGAGTACATAAAAGATATAAGCCAGATTCTGTTACTCTTTCAGTATAGTCTAATACACCAGTTATAGGAGCTGTACCACCTTTTAACGCAGCTCCAAGTGATTTCATGGCATCTGTAATCAAACCATCTCTGATATTGCCTGGAGATGGATTGGCATAAAAACCCGAACCAACGGCTTCAGCTCTCGCACTATAGGTCTTCATCAATGTGGCGAATTTTTCTGCATCTTCCTTTTGTTTGCATCGGTTGATGAGATCTTGTTCAGCGCCGCAAAGTTCAGGAAACTCCGATAAGACTGAAGTACCTCCAAGAGCAATTAATAGATCTGAAGCATGCCCCAAAGCTGGGTTGGAGGTAAGGCCAGAGAAACCATCTGATCCTCCGCATTCCAATCCTAGGCACAATTTACTGAGCGGAGCAGGTTGGCGTTCAATTTTATTGGCTTGCATCAAACCAATGAAAGTTTGTTTTACAGCATCCGCTATCAGGTTTCGTTCGCTGGAATATTTTTGTTGTTCGAATATATATACTGGTTTACCATGATCTGGATTCAGTCGATTCAAAGCATCCGTAAATAATGATATCTGTGCATTTTGACATCCAAGGCTGAGTACCGTAGCGCCTGCAACATTTGCATTGAGTACATATCCTGCTAATAATCTACAGAGTGATTCTGCATCTTGACGGGTACCCCCACAACCCAGATCATGATTTAGAATTTTTATCCCATCCACATTTTTGAATATCCGCTTACCCGATAGATCGGTTGGAGATAATAAGATATTAGAGTTTAATATTTCTTCGGACGAGGCTCCGGATTGCATGAGGTCGATCAGGTGATTAGTATCGACATTGAAGTCCTTAAGTGTTGGATATCCCAGACTTTTGATCAAAGCATCTTGAATGACTGCGACATTTCTTTTTTCACAAAATACTAAGGGTAGGATGATCCAATAATTGCGAATTCCGACGGATCCATCTTTGCGATGAAAACCATTAAAAGTCCTTCCTACAAATCGACTAGTATCTGGAGCAGTCCATTGATACCCTTTTTGAATAGTATCAAAAGTTTCAGTAGCATGTTCTGTATTTTCTGTACTGATTCTTGAGCCTTTTAGAATCGGAGCTTTAGCTTTTCCAATCGTGAGCCCATACATTTTAATAAGATCACCTTGCAGAAAATCTCGGATAGCAATTTTATGTTTTACAGGTACGGATTCAGATAATAAGATATCATGATCTGTCAATTGAATCGTATCCAGTTTACTGAAGTCTTCCAGGGCTACTACTACATTGTCTTGATCGTGGATTTTTAAGAATCGTTTCATAGGAATTTAATAATATATTTGGAGTAGATTACAAATGTAAGTCTTTCAAGCCTATCTTAGCATGTTATGCAAGATGACTTGATTATTCGCTCCTCTGCCAAACATGCATTGATATTCGGTGCTACAGGGCTGATCGGATCACACGGTATCCAATTTCTGCTGGACCATCCGGCGTATGAGAAGGTCACCGCTTTTCTGAGATCACCCATAGACCTAGATCACCCCAAATTAAAAAAAAGTATAGTAGATTTTGAAGAGATACCACTTTGGGCAGACTTGATCCAAGGGGATGACTTGTTTATTTGCCTTGGCACTACCATGAAAAAGGCAGGGTCCAAAAAAAACTTCTACCATATAGAGTACAATTACGTAGATCAAATCACTTCTATCGCAGAACATCAGCGTGTGAAGCAGATTATGATCGTGTCAGCTATGGGAGCGGACGCTAAATCCTTATTCTTTTACAATCAAGTCAAAGGATTGATAGAGGACCTCGTCAAAGCAAAAGATTTCTGGGCTATTCATATCTTCAGACCATCTGTATTGATAGGTGATCGCAACGAGGTTAGACCTCTGGAGTCATTAGCAGCAGGAGCGGGAATGGCATTGCGGGTTATCGGACCAAAATTATTTTCAAAGATCACTCCGATCGAAGGTGAAAAAGTAGCTTTTAGCATGGTAAAAGTTGCTCAAGGTACTCGTAGTGGAGTCTTTTTTTATCCGAGCTCAATAATGTCTAAAATCGGTAAAAAAGAAATAGATTAAATACGCATAGCTGCGAATACTGTGTTTCTTTGCATGATGATAGAAAAAAATCAAATTATACTAGAAGTCATCTTAGATCATGACAAAGTACCGAGTAAAATTCATTGGAGAGCAAATGATGGGCCCGGAGCAGGTACTTTGCAGGAAGTCAAAGCATTCCTACTATCCTTATATGATGGAGAGCATGGAGACACCTTAAAAATAGATCTCTGGACTAAGGATATGCAGGTCAACGAAATGGATAGGATGGTCTTCTTTACCATCAAAAGCCTGGCTGACACTTATTTGAAAGCTACCAATAATAAAGAAATAGCAACCGACATCAGACGATTTGGAGATTATTTTGCTGAGAAAACACAACTGAAAACCCAAGGATAATATCAAAACCCTAGGAATTTCAATAGGGATTTGAATCGGGTAGGAGAGGATCC
>JAYSTG010000064.1:0-5686 GCA_043719965.1 Saprospiraceae bacterium
TGCCACTTGCAATTCATGTTCAAAGGTATGGCCGGATAATGTAGCATGATTGACTTCAACATTGATTTTGAAATCATGTTCAAGGCCAAAAGATTTTAAAAAACCAATCACCGTCTCACAATCAAAATCATATTGATGCTTTGTGGGCTCCATGGGCTTGGGTTCGATAAAAAAATTACCTTTAAAACCCTTGCTTCTGGCATAGTCTCTGCTTATTTGTAAGAACCTGCCTAAATGTTCCTTTTCTCGGCTCATATCAGTATTGAGTAAGGAAAGATAACCTTCGCGACCTCCCCAGAATACATAGTTTTCACCGCCTAATGCAATAGTGGCATCTAAGGCATTTTTAACTTGAGTGGCTGCATAGGTCAATACATGAAAATCAGGATTGGTAGCAGCGCCATTCATATATCTTGGATGCGAAAACATATTAGCAGTACCCCATAGCAGTTTCACGCCAGAGGCGGCTTGTTTGGTCTTAGCATAATCTACTATAGATTGCAGTCTTTTTTCAGATTCTGCAATAGTTGAACCCTCTTCTATAAGATCAAAATCATGAAAACAATAATAGGGAGCATCTAATTTAGTAATGAACTCAAATGCTGCGTCCATTTTATGTTGAGCTTTTTCAATAGCATCACCACCATGATTCCACGGCATGGGTCTGGTCGGAGCCCCGAAGGGATCTGCATTACCATTGCAGAAGCTATGCCAGTACGCTACAGCAAATTTGAGGTGATCTTGCATACTTTTTCCTCTTACGACCCGATTTGCTTCATACCATTTGAAAGCCAGTGGGTTTTTAGATGCATTTCCTTCAAAAGATATTTTTGGAATTCCTTTGAAATACTCTTGATTGCCTAATGTGATTTTTCTTGACATATATTTTTATTTTTTCTTTTGTACTATTTCGATTTTAAGATTAGGGATCCCTATTGCTTCATCAGGATATCTTGGATTGCTCAAACGGATGCTTACTTTATTGATTTCTTGAGGGATTAATTTTACAGTTGGTACTTCTTTTTCGAATCTAATTTGGTCGACCTTGAAACTGTAAAATGTTTTAAAATCATCTTTTACATTAAGGTGTTTGAGGATCAGCGTATTACTTTCTCCTTCCATTGGAAGATCCAGGAACACCACATTGGGTGATGCTTGAGGATAGCCTGACGAATGGATCAATTTACCATTGAGCCAAGCTTGAAAACCATCATCCGCACCAAATGCAGCTATCCAATTGGTTGGAGTAGAACATAAGATATTTATCAGATAATAGTAGGTCTGCATAGGAGCGGGACTAAGGTTGATATATTTACCTGGGTCTAGATTTGGTACCTCTGTCCATGTCAGGCTCGCTGGGCCCCAGGGTTCGCCGGGATTGGCCCAATTCAATGGACCAGGATGGGTATCCATACCAAGACCTGAATAAGGACCTTGGGTATATACTGTGCTCGGAATAGCACTATTGGATTCAGGGGTCTGACGAAATGTTTTATACTTACTGAGATCCAATCGTTGGGTCTGATTATTAATGGTAAGATCGATTATTTTATTTTTTTCTTGTTGTGTATAATACACCGTGATGTCATAGGTAGCATCCTTAGGGGAGGCAAGATCCCAAGACATCGCTACTGCCGATGGTGTCGTTGCATAATAATTCGCGCCATCTTCACTCCATCGAATAGTAGCATTGTGATACGTTAATTCATATTTGTTCTGAGTATTTGCATAATTCAACTTACCAGGAATTGGGTTTTTATTTCCGTCCAATTCGATCCTTAAAATAGTGGAAGGATTAAAACTCAATGGGGTGAGACCTAAATCAAAAGTGGTAGTGGCGCCTACTTGAGTGGTGGCTAGTGGATGGTAAGGCGGCAATAAAGTACTAGCAGAAACTAGATTATTATTTAATCCATAAAACAGAATTTTTCCTTCATCCGGGCTATTCATTACATGAGCATAAATAATAGGGGCATTATAGGTACAGGCTCCCCAGTTTTTTTCACCGACTGCATACGGTCTTGTATTGTATATGGCTTCACCATTCTGCCCTAACCAAGTACCAATGTTTTCTAAAATTTTCTTTTCAGTTTCTAGTATAGAGCCATCGCCTTTAGGTCCTATATTCAGCAAATAATTTCCACCGCGATATACGGCTTTGGTCATATTGGAAAGGATTTCTGAAGTGGTTTTATTTATATCTTCAATAGGTTGCCATGATCTGTACCCCCAGGTAGAAGGATGCGTACTAGCAACTGCTTGCCAGGGCCTATCCATTTTGAAATCAGTAAGTTGATTATCACCTAAAACCACAAAATCTCCCTGGCCATTTCCGAGTCTTCCGGAAATCATACACCCGGGTTGTAAGTCTTTGACCAAAGCTCGAATCTCTTTGCTTTGTTGCAGAGTAAGTGAACCCATGTCAAACCAAATCTCTGTAAGATTGCCATAGTTGGTACACAACTCATGGACTTGATGGAGATTGAGCTGATGTAAAGCTGGAGATATTGGATCCGCATTATGGGTGGATATGGTCGTGGCTCCTTCTTTCGCATTCCAGTCAATTAATGAATAATATATTCCAAGTCCAATGCCTGTTCGTGAACATGCTTCGGACATTTCTTTGATGATATCTCGCTTGAAGGGACTGGCTTTCGAAATCGAAAAATCGGAGAATTGGCTATCGTACATATTAAACCCATCATGATGTTTGGCCGTGATCACTACACTTCTAAATCCTCCTCTGTGAGCGATCTGTGCAATGGTATCTGCATTCCAATTTGTAGGATTGAACGAAGCCGCAAGTGCTTTGTACGACTCATGAGGTATGGGTGCATGGGCCATGATTTGTTCACTATAGCCTTTGGAGATGTTTTGGCCTTGATACACCCCACCGAACATAGAATAAAGTCCAAAATGAACCATCATGCCTAATTTGTTATCTCTCCAGGCTTTTACTTCATCTGATTCTGCAAATGATGTAGCTGAAGCGCTGGAATCCGAACCACCATGCTTGCAGGTTATGAAAGCAAACAATAAAAAAACAAGCGAAACTAAATTTGTAATCTTCATAGGACAGAGGGGTCTTATAGTATAGATTCTAATTGATTTTTCCATTGAGCATAAATATCGTTTAATTCAGTTTGTATAGAAGGATCAGGATTTATTTGTTCTAATTTTTTCAAAGAAACGAATGCATTAGTCAATGAATACATACCTTGACCAATTCCGGCACCTCGGGCAGCGCCTGTCGCTCCATCTGTGTCATAAAATTCCAGCGGTACATCTATAAGACTGCTGAAAAGCTGTCTGAATACCGGACTCAAAAACATATTGGCTTTGCCAGCTTTAATAGTTTTAGCTGCTATTCCATTTTCTTTCAATAGAGCTACACCATAATTTAATGCAAAAACGATACCTTCCTGCACAGCTCGTGCCACGTGCGGAGCTCGATGTTTGTTGAAATTGAGGTTAGATAAGTGACCGCCTACCATATTATTTCCTAGCATTCTTTCAGCTCCATTGCCAAATGGGTAAAAACGTAATTGTTCAGCTCCAAGAGGAGCCATTTCTGCTAATCGATTGAGTTGATCATATGGTACATCCCCACCCAGACTTAATAATTTTTTGACCCAGGAGTTGGCAATGCCAGTGCCATTCACACATAATAGCGTACCAATGTGCGGCGACGCTTGCGCATGATTGACATGGGCGAAGGCATTGACACGAGAAAGTGGATCAGTTCCAAGATGACCTTGTACTCCATAGATTACTCCACTGGTGCCTGCAGTAGCTGCTATTTCTCCAGGAGCTAATACATTCAGGGAAAAAGCATTATTGGGTTGATCCCCTGCACGATAACATACAGGAGTACCTGCTTTCAATCCTAGTTCATGAGCCACATCTGTTTTTACGCCACCTTGAATGGAAAAAGTCGGTAGGATAGCAGGAGTCCATGAAACAGGTATTTGATAGATTTTGAAGAGGTCATCAGCCAAAGCATGATGCTTGAAGTCCCAGAACATACCTTCACTTAGAGAAGATATGGTGGTATTGATTTCGCCGGTGAGTTTGAAATTGATAAAATCCCCTGGAAGTAAAAACTTATGAATTTTTTCGGCGGTAGAAGGTTCATTTAATATCACCCATCGAAGTTTAGATGCTGTAAAATTTCCAGGTGAGTTGAGGAGATGGGTTAAACAATAATCATTGCCAAGGCTTTCAAAGGCATGATCTCCAATACCCACAGCTCGGCTATCGCACCAGATGATCGAAGGCCTTAAAGTCTTTCCATTTTTATCGATCAAAACTAAACCATGCATCTGATAGCTAATCCCGATACCAGCTATAGCACCAGCGTCGATACCGGTCTCATGTATTATTTTTTGAATTAGTTTTTTAATGTATGACCACCATAGTTCCGGATCTTGCTCTGCCCATCCTGGTTGGTGAGCTAACATGGACATCTCTTGATCAGGTATCGATGCAGTTCCGATAGTGAATTGAGTAGAAGCATCCAAAATGGAGGCTTTTATAAACGAGCTACCCAAGTCTAATCCAAGAAAAAACATGCTTTGAGAATCTGGCTGCAAAAATACTATTATATAACCATCTTAGGCTTCTATTTAGGTCGGTTAAATAAGGGAAAAATGTCATAATGATATTCAAAGTGAGCATGGTTCATCGTTAAGGATTGACGATTTCAGTATTTTGCGGCCTGTGCCGACTCTATCTCAAAGTTTATCCTGGAAAATTCTACTTGCATTTGCTTCAGTATACATTATTTGGGGATCGACCTATCTCAGCATCTTTTATGCAATAGAGACCATCCCCCCATTACTGATGGGAGGCATAAGATTTTTGATCGTAGGAGGGTCATTGCTATTGTGGACGATATTTTATTTAAAGGAAAAAATCACTGCTGAATTATGGCGATTTGGATGGATTTCAGGGTTCTTACTGTTTTTTGTAGGCGGTAGTGCGGTGATCCTTGCGGAAAAAAACCTGCCTTCTGGACTGGTATCTATATTAGCTGGTGTAGTTCCGTTTTGGATATTGATTTTAGATAGGCAACCTGGACCAGATCGATTTAAAAACCCGTTTTCTTGGATTGGACTAGTCTTAGGTTTTTCAGGAGTAGTTCTATTATTTGAAGATAAACTGAGTATGAAGGATCAAAACCCGAACATGGTTTGGAGTTTTTTAATTATGATCATCGGAGGCATTGGGTGGGCTCAAGGCACGCTATATTCAAAATATAACAGTGTAAAAAATTCTACCATATCGAAAATGAGTGTTCAAGCTTTGACTGCCTGTACTTTTTTTTTTGTTGCAGCTTTGTTCAAAGGAGAATACAAAGTATTTGAATGGTCACAGGTGTCCTCCGTGTCTTGGATTGCCTTGGCTTATTTAATTGTTTTTGGATCTATGATCGGATATTTTTCTTATTTATGGCTTTTATCACATGTTTCGGCGCATGCTATTAGTACACATTCCTTCGTCAACCCAATAGTGGCAGTGGCCTTGGGCACTTTAATAGCCGGAGAAGTATTCTATCCTAAAGACTATATTTCCTTGGTATTAGTCATATTGGGTTTGGTAGCTATGGTTATCAGCAAACAAAAGTCTAACCAGCTTTTTTCATAATACTTCGATTTCACTTATGAATAACCACTTATCTTTTGAT
>JAYSTG010000631.1:0-2594 GCA_043719965.1 Saprospiraceae bacterium
AGGTCATTGATGAGATATGCAGCTTCTTCTTTTGACTTAGATACGATAAGGTGGACCCCAGGGTGTTGAAGGATGCTTGCAGCCAGGCAAAAGGATTCCATTGCACCGGTCATTCCTACCAGGTGTAGGCGCGCCGATGGATTAGTCAAAGCTGAAATAATCTCTTTGACTCGTGCGTCTTGCCGGTAAGTGGACAGCAAGCGACTCAAATTTTCCACACAGCAAAGATAGTTATTAATCGTACGATTCATGAATAAACCGATGGCACTATCAATTCATCTTTCTAAGTTTAAAGTACTTCCACTTTAATTCGCATTGTTTATTTTAACAAAAAAAATGCAACCCCGGCTTCAGGGTACATTGTCTTTTAAGTGTTTTGGTTGAATAAATAACATAAGATATGAAAAATAATTTAATTCTGTTTTTATCGATTGGAATTGTTTTCGTAGGCCGCAATTCTTGTGAGAAAATTGACGGAACGGGTCCTGTTATATCCGAACTGCGCAATCACAAAGGCTTTGAAGGGCTCAGAGTCAGTATTTGTGGTCAAATTAATTTTACGGTAGCTCTTGAATACAAAGTCGAGCTTAAAGCTCAGGAAAATATGCTTGATGAATTGGATATACGAATAGATCGAAATGCGCTTGTATTAAAGTGGTACAGACCATTACGAATACATGATTGTGATGCTGTCACCGTTAATATTTCTGGACCTGATCTGAAATTTATTAACTCTAGTGGTTCTGCTGATATTCGTAGCTCAGGTTTTGTGAGACATAATGATTTAGATTTGGCTTTAAGTGGGTCTGGTTCGATAGAACTAGAGGAAGCAATAATCCGAGATGAATTAAGTGCTCACATAAGCGGATCTGGTCATATTTCTATTGAAAAAGGAAATGTAGAAATAAATGACCTTTTATTGAGTGGTTCAGGTGAGATAGACCTAGGCAATATTATTTCCGAATCGACTAAAGCTCATGTCAGTGGATCTGGTCAAATTATGGTCAATGTAACTAAACGTTTAGAAGCTTTTATTTCTGGAAGTGGTGATATACATTACTATGGTAATCCTATCATAGATTCCAAAGTTTCAGGATCAGCAAAGTCAGCGCTTTATAGGTCGTTGGGTCTTCGAATATCTTCAGGATCCATCCAACTGACTCGTTGTATCGAGGTGTGCTCCCTACCTATAATATGATGATATAATTCAGGTCTTCGTGCATTTAAATAACGACTTCCACCTGCTTTTTTTACCCGATCAGCAGAGAGAGTTGCTGTCGCAAAACTATTTTCAAATGTTATGCATTCTGCCGTAATGTCGCCATAAGGATCTATAATCATAGAACACCCATTCTTGAGTTGATCATCATCCATCCCGATGGGGTTAGAAAAGACCACATACATCGCATTATCGTAAGCACGGGCCGGCAACCACTTCATGAGCCAGGCTCTACCTTTTAATCCATCAAATTCTGCACGCAATAGCTCTGAATTCTGGTGGCGACTATACCACAGTTGTGGGTCCACAAATCCTGAACCTGGCCTTGATGATGGAGTACACATAGTGACATGAGGCATGAATAGAATGTCTGCACCCAGCAGTTTTGTGGCACGTACATTTTCAATGACATTATTATCATAACAGATTAAAATACCACAGGTCCAATCATATAGTTTAAATACACAATATTGATTCCCTGGGAGTATATGTGGGTTTATGAAGGGATGTAATTTGCGATGTTTAGCGATCAAACCTTCTTTACTGACACAGACATAAGCCTTATAAATATTGCCTTGATCGTCTTTTTCAAATAAACCAGCCAAGACGACGATATGGTACTTTCTTGCAATTTCTATTAATCGTTGGACACTATGGCCATCAGGTATGCGCTCTGCTAATAGGAGCAGTTGAGGTTTTGATAATTTTCTGGCAAAAGTATATCCAGTGACAGAACATTCGTGAAATGCTATGACTTGAGATCCTTGCCGAGCAGCGTCTGCAGCTAAAGATTCGATGATAGATAGATTATATTCTTTATCACCACTTTTATGTTCAAATTGGGCGCTTGAGATAACTATATTTTCCAAGGTCAGGTTTTAAAAAATCATGAATAATACTTATATTTTTCTGAAAAAGACCAGCATATCTGTGCCACTCATTTGATCTAAGCCCACTTGTTTGAGCATTGTTATGATCTGACCTCGGTGATAGGTTGAGTGATTAAATACATGTGCAAAGACATGATAATGCAAAATCTCATAGGGTTCTCCGTTAAGTCGCTTAAATGAAAGTATAGAAGTCATATTCTGTGGATCGAAGGTCATCAAAAATGTTTTTAAGTTTGTAGAGCATTCCTCCCACACATCAAGGGTCTCCTTTTTGGAACCTTTGAATTCATTGGGCAACCATATTGGATTTTCAATACCTGCTAATCGATCATACCATATCCTTTCAGCCCCGGCTATATGGAGTGCAGTGGCTCCGATCGACCCAAAACTCGAAGTAATGGGTTGAGACCATTGATCCTCAGATATCGACTCCAGCCATCCTCTGA
Organism: Saprospiraceae bacterium; assembly: GCA_043719965.1. Taxonomy (GTDB): domain Bacteria; phylum Bacteroidota; class Bacteroidia; order Chitinophagales; family Saprospiraceae; genus JADJLQ01. The sequence continues at coordinate 2,556 of JAYSTG010000631.1, forward strand.
CCATATTATTCGCCCAGATATTATAGTCTGCTAACTCCT
>JAYSTG010000632.1:0-6826 GCA_043719965.1 Saprospiraceae bacterium
CATCGTCCCTTGCTTGCGAAGGATATTTTTTTATAACTATATCATGATCTTTCAATTCAAGTGACTCTGCATTTATTTTAAGCGGTGTAAGTCTGTTGAAATAATCTTCAAATGTAGCATCGTCAAATAAAAGCCCAGCTATATTAGATGGATGCCTTTTTGCATAAGAACGTATAATTAGTCCTCCATAGCTGTGTCCAACCAATACAAATGGCTGTTGAATATTGAGAGCATTAATTAAGGATTCCAATTCGTAAACTATCGTGTCGTAATCTTTGTTTTTATTTGCATAACTGCTGTTACCTAGTCCAGCTCTTGAATAACGAATTGCAGTTGTGAATTTACTCACTTTGTCAAAGACTGAGTCAAAACTGGCTAAAGGTCCCCCATATCCTGCAACGAAAATAACAGCAGGTTGACCGGTACCTTTTTTCTCGTACTGAATTTGATTTCCATTTATAGGCATAAATTCCTGGGCACTTATAGAATTAGCCACAAACATACAGGCGAGTAAAAAGAAGTATTTTATAAAAATTTTATTCATTTGAATTCTTTCTGAAAACTAAGCTGGTTTGAATAATAGCAGCCAACGTTCGAGGCTTTGTGCAGTTGGGGAATTGACCAACTGTCCGCCCGGAACTGAAGCTAAATTTATAACTAAAAGCCGAAGTTTAGAACTTCTGCCCGGCAGAATTCCGTCCGCCGAATATAAAGCCTGGATATGAACTGCCGATGATTGCTGCAACGTCATGCCCTAATTGCACAAAACCTTTTGTTGGTGGCAGGCGCTTTTGTTCGCCCAAATATATGTCCAAGCCCAAATTTTTTATTAAATTAGCTTGATACTGCAAAAAAAGTGTTCCTAAACCATCAAAAGTCCAAAAATAGATATTTGCCTTTTTTTAGAAACTGTGTTCCCAAATTCGATTGTCATTTTTTCTAAATTGCCACACAGGGATTCCTGAAATATTAAACCGCTCTCTAACTTCACTTGTTGTTGAAGTGGATGAAATCACTATATGATTCATTGTCCAGTTATCAGCACCCCAATCAGGTCCTGCGGCAACGTGCCTAATGCCTACTGAAATTATATCACCCCACATTGTTCCTACTGGTAAATCTACAATTCGTTCATGCTCTGTATTTGCAAACCAAGTACTTCCCTCATTTAGACTTATCTCAACCAAACTACTATCTCTCAAGCGAACAAATGCAAATGCTTCACTTACATTCTGCCTATGTGGCCATGCCGTGTCTCCGAGATGGTCGTTTCCAACTGTTATTGATAGGCGTATAGATGTGATTACATCATCTCCCCATGGTTCTAAATTGTATCTTGCTGTAAAATCATTACTAAAAGTGAAATCTCTACCCGCACCTCTCCTAATTAATTCAGTCAATGTACGTCTCCACGTTATTAAATCACTACCATAAATATCTCTTATGTTGTTTGAATCATAAATATTCATCAGTTGCCCCCAACTTGGTATGCCATTAAATCTTATGGCTACTCTTTGAACTCTTTCTAAAAATTCTGTATTTCCTTGAAAATTCTGTAGAATTGGAACTTCAATATGACAGGTTACTGGAAATCTTGATATTCCTATTTTAGAATTTGTATTTGAAGAATAACGTAGTGTTAGTAGCCCAGCAACAGCTACATTTCTATTATATAATTCATCAAAAATAGTTAATACCTCTTGTATAAATGCTAAATAACCACCATCTCTTGTATCGGAAACATCAAATGCAAAATCCATAGAATCAACTTTCTGACAAAAATCTTCTCCATTATAGTTATACGTATCCATTATTTTCCAACTCACTCCAAGTTTAGAAATAATTGGATATGCACTATTAAAAAGAGTAGTTAAGGCAATTTTCATAAGGCTTCTCATTCCAAATGTATAGGCGAAATTACTAATTGAAGCTATTAGCTCACCTGATGTTAATGAACCACTAACCGTTAAATATCCAATTAGACCAGTCAAAGCTGTTATTACTACAGCCATAGCAGCAGCAGCAGCAAATGAAGCTGTAGCAAGTGCCCAACCGATGAAAGGAATTGCAGATAGAACACCTGCTAAAGCTAATAACCCAGCTACTGCAGCAACAAGTCCGGCAAGAATAGGAATTAGGAAAACTAATAAAATCCTAACATCTTGTAGTTTGCAGACAAAAGATTGAATATCAAATCCGCTGGAACTTTCTGACATATTGAGATTCCTTGCATTACATGGAACTATGTGTCGCTCTGCAACTTTACAATCATGCAGTCCTCCACTATTAATGAATGGATTGATAATGACTTGTAAATGATGAAGTTCAAATCCGATTGAATCACCTCTTTCTATCAAAAAAGAGTTAAATCTTGTAGATGATAAGTCATCTTGAAGGCCTTCCCAAACTTTGTCTCTTCTATTTTCTACTAATTTAAATGAATCCAGTGCTTGAATAACAAGAGAGTAAATGAATCCCATTCGCCCTACTGAAACTAAAACAGAGTTAAAAAAGTCGTCATCTTTTCTTACCAAAATGTGTCGGCAAATTTCAGATTCTCTTTCTGGCAAAGTCGTTGCAATTCGTTCCAATTCTCTACGTGTATCTTCTTCTGTTCCAATGGTAATTCCATTACTTTTTTCTATCCACCATTCTTGTCCGCCAGGACCTATAAGATGAATAGCAACAACATTATCTGCAATTGGGGGTAGTCTAATATCCCCTCCATGAGTTCCAGTTGAAATTGCCCCAGCAATTGCCTGTCCCCCAGAGCCTCCCAAAGTTGGCATTGCTTTACTATTGGAAAAACAGTTTAAATCACTTTCATCAAAATCAATCCCCCCCCCATTTGTAGAAGGTACTAAACCATGTAGAATTCTATTGACATTATAAATTTTTGTTCCTCCTTTAATATGAACTAATGAGCCATTACTAAAAAGTGTAAGTGCTTCATCAGTAAGATTCAAATGATGTAAGAGTTTGTTATCAATATGATTTGGATCTGTATTTATTCCTATGTTTACCTCACCTGAGATGCCTTCACTTTCAATTATAATCTCCTCAGAAACAAAAGAAGGCATAAAAGACCAACGACTTCCGGTCCATTTAACTCTACGATTTTCTTCTTCAGCACTTCTAATAATTTCCACTATTTCACCTCTTAAGGTTGGGCGAAATGATTGGTTAGCAGTAAAATTAATTCTACGAGACCAATTATGAAAAGGTTGATTTGGGATACTTGATGTTGTTGGCGTTGAGCAAATCATATCTTTAATATTTTTGTTTTTAGTTCCTATGAAATTTTATTATTATACTATTTTTGTCGAATTACTGTAAAAAGATAGAGTAAAGTGCGTTTCTGCGATTGCCGCCAACGAACAGGGCTTGGCGAAGGTGGGGAAATAGAATTCCGTCCGCCCGGAACCTCTGCTGATTGAAAAACTGCTGATGAAGATAACAACAAAAAGCCAAATAGAATTCCGTCCGCCCGAACTGAAGCTGAATAGAATTACAAATGCTCATTGTTACTACGTTCGCCCCACTTTTGCCAAACCCCATGTTGTGCGTTCGTGCTTATGTCTTGCGTAATGGTTTTGGTAAAAAATTATCAATTTCTTCGTCACTAAAAGTCAGCTCTTCATTTTTTTGTAATGCTTTTTGTGCGTCAGAATATGCTTTGCTAAATGTTCTTGGCGAACCTTTATATGTCTTGGAAAGGTTGTCTTGTAATTCGTCTCGTTTAGTAATTATTTCAGGTGTTGAAATAAGTTTAGCTTTTACGTCTGTTAATAGGGAAAGATATTTTTCTCTAATGTCTAACAATTCTAAAGCTGCAGTAGCATGCTTTTGAATCGTCTCACCTAAATTGTATTCTTTTAAAAAACTTGTCAAGCCAAATTGCAATGCTGATAAAATCGTACTTACAATCAATGCCCATTCCTCACCTTTGAAAACTCTCACTAATAATCCTGTTGTGATTAAAGCGGCAAGAATAATTTGAGCATTTTTTATTCTATTATTTCTCTTAGTTAGAATGTCAGCACACTTTTCTTGAGTTTTATGGGAATAAACAATTTTTCCATAATTCTCTCTAAGTTGAGATTCTAAAATTTCAAATTCACTATGAGGGGAATTTAGTTCCATATATTTCTCTCCATTTAGATTTTGCAGTAGTTTCAAATTTTTCTTTTTCTATAGCTTCTAAAGAAATATTAAAACATCTTAATGCTTTGTATTGAAAATTACCTTTTGTATAAACTTGTTGATTACTTCCTAAAGCTAACCAAAACTGTTGTGTTTCACTTTGGTTTTTTAGATACTCAAAAAAATCTCTACTCATCCAATCAAAATATGTATATGATTTACTTTTGTGTTCATAATTTTTCATGAAGTTATAAGCAAGTGTATCAATTAAAAGCCCTCCGATTGGAACATTCCATGTTTCTTTCCATGCTCTTGCCATTCGGCATAGTTTTCGTAAATTTTTATTGCTTTCGTTATCTCCTTTAATAATTTCAGCAATTTCTCTTCTTGGGTCGGTAATTTTCCATGACCCTCCATTATTTGTATCTGGAAATTTAAAGCTATTGTCGTTTGTTAAAAACGCAGGAACAATTTCAAAATCAATATTGTCGTCAAAATCAATTCTGATAACTTGTCCATCAGCTCTCATATATGATTTGTACGTTTTTTCAATTGAAGTTTTAACTGCTTGCAGTAAAGCAGATTGTCCATTACCTGTATGATTATTATATTGAGTGTAAGTATCTGATGTGAGCTGCATTATTACATCAATGTCGCTTGTAAAAATTTCAGTCCCTCGTCCGTAAGAACCTACATAAAGGCTGTGTAAAGTGTCAGAGTCTGAACCCCAAAAATCTTTGTTTAATTGTTTTGTAATTCTTTTATAACGATAGCTGATTTTATCAACAGTGTCTGCTGACATTCTTAAATTATTATTGAAAGCTTCAAACCAATTGGATATACTCATAGTATTAGGGTCTTTTCGCATGACGCACAACGTTCAGGGCTTGCCGAAGTGGGGGTCATAGATATTCGTCCGCCCGGCAAACTGAAGCTAAATTTATAAATAAAAGTTGATGATATGCACATAGCTAAATTAATAACGTCAAGCTGGATATGAAGCCAAATTGAAAAACAAAAAGTTGAAACACGGCTTCCGTCTGCCCCCATTTTGGCAAACCCCCATGTTGTGCGTTCGCCTTGTCAGGTAATCATTGTTTCGGTCAATCTCGTTTTGATTTCTTCAAAGTCATTCTTATCGCAAAGGCCTAATTCAATATTGTCATGCACTGTTCTTTTAGGGTCAAAATAAGTAAGTAAATTAAAAATATTATCAACAGCCTTATCAAATCGAATTACACAAATGTGTTTGTGTCCTCTGCTAATTTTATTAACTCCTGTCCAACTGTTCCAAATTGCTTGTGTTATCGTAAAGTCAAGGTTAACAAAGTTGCTCGGTTTGTCAATTTGAAAAACAATATTATACTTTTTGGGTAATAAAATGTCATCGTAAGCATACATTGTAAGAACCACAATTTCGTTTTCGGTTTTTTCCCAGTTGATGAACTCATAATACTTGTCATCCTTTTCCTTGTCAGCCATAAAAGCTTTAACATCTGCTCTAACACTGCCAATCATTTTGTCTGAAAAAGAGTAATTGCAGAGCAGGTAACGGTCAAAAGAATTTGCTTTTATTTCTGTTTCCATTATAGAGTGTCAAAGTAAGGTGACGCACAACTTATTTATTTCCTCACCCAGGTGCGGATATATTTCTTAAATCTGCACCCAATGTTCTGTTTTTTATTATACCATTGAATAAACTCCAGTACATTATTATCTTCGTCGGCAAAATAAACCCACGTTTCTTCATTGTCAATTATCAAAGGTCCTTTAATAATATTTATATTCCGGGCTTTTAGGTCTGCAAGTGCTTTTTCCATGTCGTCGATGCAGAAATGGGGACAATAAGGGTTCTTTATCTCAGGAATATCATATTCATTTACCAGATCCTAAATCAGCTCTAATCGTGCTTTTCCTAATGATAAAAAGGCATATTCTTCCTGTTCCTTTTCATTGACCGCTCTGTAGTCCAACTTGAATAAAAGTTTCTTAGTGTAAAATTTAATGGCGATATCCAAATTTTTTACCTGAAATCCACAATGATCCATTTGCATCTCTTATATTTTGTTTAAAAGGAAATAACACAATTACAAAAATTCAATACTGACTCCGTCATTCAAGACTCTTCAAGTATTTTGTTTTCACCACGAAATAGAAATCGGTTGTCTGATAGTGTACTGGATATATTCAGTACAGGAAATCTGGAAATAATTTTGAATGAGCCAATATTTGATGTGTTTAGCAAATGGTCCTCAGAGAAACCTTCCCCGTAGCCTTGACAATCGAAATGAACGTGCCAGCAATTCTAGCCCTGGAAGTTTTTTAAAAATTTTGATGCCACTTTTTTGCAGCCGCGGGTTTCTTCGGAAACCTTTTAAAATTATGGGCAACTTGTTACAACTACGTTTGCAAATGTGCCTTGCGGAGCTGCATCTTCAAATGCAGTAAAGGTGATTTGAAGGCCAGACTGGCATGGGATACTCCGCCGGGCCTCATATGTCCCATCTGCTCCAGCCGTTTCACTAAATTCTACTTGCTGAAAATTGGGAGCGGTTGCCCTAATAACTACTAGCCTGTTTGGTGTAAAGCCCCTTCCTTTTACAATAAAAACCGCCGATGTTCCTGCTCCTTCCTTTGAAACACTAATGGTTCGTACAGATGTAGTGCCATCATCATCTTCTAA
>JAYSTG010000633.1:0-19797 GCA_043719965.1 Saprospiraceae bacterium
TAGATGCTTCAAAACTTTTAGGATCTGGAATCTACTATTATAGCATTGAAACGGAAACTTTCAAAGCAAGTAAAAAAATGATACACTTGAATTAATTTCGATTGGACGAACTCTTGTAATTGAAGGCTTGTAGAGATACAGGCCTTTATTTATAAATTTCAATAAAAAAACAAATTTATATTGGTTTTCAGCTATATTTGATCGATCCAAACCAATTAAATTATTTTTTATTATGATAATCGGTGTACCAAAGGAAATTAAAAGTAACGAAAATCGAGTAGCAGCAACTCCTGCTGGGGTGATAGAATTCGTAAAAAAAGGACATAAAGTACTTATTCAATCAACGGCAGGAGAAGGCAGCGGATTTAGTGATGATGACTATTTAAAGGCAGGTGCTAAAATAATACCCTCAATAGAAGAAACTTACCGGGCTGCCGAAATGATCTTGAAAGTCAAAGAACCTATAGCATCTGAGTATAACTTGATTCATTCTCATCATTTAATATTTACTTATTTTCATTTTGCATCAGGTCAAGCTCTTACCAATGCAATGATCCGAAGTAAAGCTATCTGCATTGCCTATGAAACTGTGGAGACGCCAGACAGATCATTACCGCTCCTTATACCTATGTCAGAAGTTGCCGGCCGAATGGCTATTCAGCAAGGAGCTAAATATCTCGAAAAGCCATCTAAAGGTCGAGGAATATTATTAGGAGGAGTACCTGGGGTGCCTCCAGGAAAAGTGTTGATATTGGGAGGAGGTGTTGTAGGAACTCAAGCCGCTAAAATGGCTGCTGGACTAGGAGCTATGGTGACTATATTGGATGTAAGTCTTAATCGACTACGGTATCTCTCAGATATTCTTCCGCCGAATGTGATCACGATGTATAGCAATGAATATAATATTCGTAGACTTATTGGCAATCATGATTTGATCGTAGGAGCCGTGTTGATCCCTGGAACGAAGGCACCCCATTTGATTACAAAAGATATGCTATTGGAAATGAGGCCGGGCACGGTATTGGTAGATGTGGCTGTTGATCAGGGCGGGTGCATAGAGACATGCCGTCCAACTACGCATGATGACCCTACGTATATAGTAGATGGCATAGTGCATTATTGTGTTGCCAATATGCCTGGCGCGGTGCCTTATACTTCCACTATAGCATTGACTAATGCTACCCTGCCCTATGCCTTGGAGTTGGCCAATAAAGGTTGGAAAAAAGCATGTATCGAAAATCTAGGCCTGCGTCGAGGCTTGAATATCGGTCAAGGTAAAGTGGTTTACCAAGGTGTGGCGGATGCATTTAAACTCCAATATGAGCCCGTGGAAACCATTTTGGCCCCTTAAGGCAATCTTTAATAACCTCTTTTCGTTTGATCAGCTAATTTAAAGAATTAGCTTAATTGATTTTATTGGAATTATACTTCGTTGATTATCAGTTATAGATCCCGAATTATCGGGACCACTATGCCCGCTCTATATTTTTTTCTATGCAATGGTAGAGCTCCTTCCAATCGCCTCGCCTGCCTGCCGGCGAGGCAGGTCTAATTTCAATAAATCAATTTCAATTCAAAAATAGGATATTAGAGATTGTCTAAATTCAAAAAAAAATAAGCTTTCAAATGTTAATGCACAATATCAAACTTGCTTTTGAGTTTTAGATTGATTAAATTTAGCTCGAATATATTTTTTTAATCACTTAAATCATTTGGACTATGCACATTACTTTTGAAGAATTGCGTCAGATCAAGCACATGCTTCCAACTGGCGGGGTTTCTAAAATTGCTCATGATCTCAATTTGGATGAACAGACCGTTCGGAACTATTTCGGTGCAAAAAAATTCATCGATGGCAAGATTGTGGATCAGCACATTCAACCTGGACCTCATGGCGGCATTGTAGAATTAGAAGATACTTCAATATTATCCAAAGCAAAAGAATTAATAAAAAACATTACAGGGACATCATGATGGAAGGATATTAGTTATTTTCCTGATATATTCTAAAATCATACCCTTTTAAATTCACTTCTCTTTCGTACAGGGGTTCTATCAAAGAATCACTTAGTACATTTTTATATTTTTTAGATAACCCTTCCGTTCTCAAATAGAACAATGCCGCTTGATTGCTGAGATTAAAAAATGCAATAATATTTTGAGCTTTCCCCTCTCCAATATGGATTGAAAATATTCGTTCGTCATCGGTCAGTGCATTAAGCATGAAGGGAGCATGATCATGTGATTTGTACCACGGAGTATTATGCCTTAAACCAAGTAATTTTTTATACCAATCCTGCAAGGATGGCGATTCAGCATTGAATCCAATCTCATCTTTATCAAAAAATTTCAATCGCCGATGTAAAGGCAGCTCTTGGCCAGAATAGATCAGCGGGATGCTATCCGGTATTAAACATGACAATGCAGCAAATAACAGGGCTGCCTCCCCATAGCGTTCGTATTCTGAACCATTCCAGCTGTTTTCATCATGATTAGAAGTAAAGTATAAATGTCGTCTTGAGGTCTTCTTTCTGGAAATGTATTGATTTAATAGAGCTGCTAAACTCTGTTTATTAGCATGACCTTGAAATACAGATTTGGTGTGATGCATCCATTCCCAAGCATACAACATATCGAAAACTTCGAAATACTGAGGATCCTCACATTCAGCAAGCCAGATCAACGGTTTTGATTTATCGAGTGTGTTTCTGGCAGAATTCCAAAAATCAAGAGGAACCAACATCGCCATATCACATCTAAATCCATCGATATCAAAAGTATCTATCCAGTACTTCATACTATCAATCATTGCATTTCGCATCACATGATTTGTATAGTCCAGATCAATAACATCCTCCCAACCATGCTTTTCGTAAAATTGACCTTCGTGATTTTTTAGATAAAATTCAGGATGTTGTACCGTCCATGTATGATCCCATCCAGTATGATTAGCGACCCAGTCTACAATGACTTTAAACCCAAATTGATGGGCCTGAGCTACCAGGCTTCTAAAATCCAGAATGGTACCAAACTCCGGATTGATAGCCGTATAGTTTGAAACTGCATAATAGCTGCCTAACGTGCCTTTTCTTTCAACGAAAGAGATAGGAGTCAATGGCATAAACCAGAGGATATCAACTCCCATCTCCCTCAATCTTGGAAGATGAAGAGCAAAATCATTTAAAGTACCTGACGCCGTGAATTGTCTGACATTCACTTCATAGATAGAGTTTCCAGTCAAACTGGCTAAAGGTGTAAACACAATATTTTAAGACTTTAAAAATTTAAGTAGAAATCTTTAGTTAGCATTTTATAATTGTCGGTGTACTCCAATATATCATTTTGGATAATAAGCTCATCGGTGATTGTAGTAACCTCCACCCTATAAAATTCAATCAATAATCTTTCAATTGGTTTATCGGATTTGGTTTTTACTTCTGTGATTCTTCCTGGAAACAATCGATATAAAGCAGCTATTTCAATAAAACGAAGACCTTGTAAATAGGGTAATATGATCGCTAAACTACCGGAAGGATGTAAGAGTTTATCTACTGCTAATAATAAATCCCCATGAGGAAGTTTGATAGTATGGCGCACATCATTTCGATCATTATGTTCTGAAAGCATACCACCAGTAAAAAAAGGGGGGTTACTGATGATGAGGTCAAATTTTAAGTGAGTAGCTTTTGCAAAATGCTGTATAGAGTCATGATGGATATGCATTTGTGAAGACCAAGGCGATAATATAAAGTTGTGTTCCGCTTGATCGATAGCGACGGCATCTAGATCAATAGCGTGAATCTTGGCATCAGCTCCAATGCGTTGAGCAAGTATCAATGCGATGACACCGCTGCCTGTACCAATGTCCAGTGCTGTGCTTTTATTCTTGATATCGACCCAAGCTCCCACTAACACTCCATCGGTACCTACTTTCATAGATACCTTGTCCTGATGGACAATAAATTTTTTAAACCTAAAAGGTTTGACTTCAGCCATCTCATTTATTTTTGAATATGCAGACCACAAAGATCTAAGAACATCCCTGATTATCTGTATATATTTGAACAAAAATAATTTACCTGTTTTGTCTTCTATTCGGTTTGAGCCACTTGCCTTGACGGCAGACTTCAAAAATTGCCTCCATGTACTGGAGCAAACGGCAGCATCTTATTTTATAACCGGTAAGGCAGGTACGGGCAAGTCCACCTTACTCCAATTATTTAAAGATACCACTCGAAAAAAGATAGCCGTAATCGCTCCTACTGGAATAGCTGCATTGAATGTCCGAGGACAAACGATCCATAGTTTTTTTGGTTTCCCTCCCTACCCTCTACAGAAAAAACAAATCCATAAAGTGCCCAATCATAGGCTTTATGAGCGATTAGATATCCTGGTCATTGATGAAATTTCGATGGTCAGAGCAGATATGTTGGACCAGATCGATTATTTTCTACAAATCAATCGGGGCATTGCTGAGCCTTTTGGTGGAGTGCAAATGGTGTTCTTTGGTGATTTATATCAGTTGCCACCGGTCCTTTCCAATGATACACAGCGACAACTCCTACAAGAAGTTTATGAAACACCTTATTTTTATTCAGCACTTGTCTTTAGATCGGATTTTGAGATAAAACTAATCGAACTTCATCATGTCTATCGTCAAGCAGAATATCATTTTATCCAATTGCTGGACAAGGTAAGAACAAGAGCTATTGACTACGATGATCTCAAAGAAATCAATCAACGCTCCAGAATTCAAGCGATCACCAATGACTATGTAATCACGTTATCTACTACTAATAATATTGCCGATAGAATCAATGCGTCCAGATTACAAGCGCTCGACACTCCCATGCATACTTATCATGCGGAAATAGAAGGAGATTTTAGTAAAAATAGTTATCCAACTGACCCAGTACTGGCACTTAAAATTGGAGCTCAGGTCATGTTTGTACGAAACGATCCAGCTAAAGAATTTGTAAACGGCAGTATTGGAAGAATCATAGCATTAGATCAGCATACGATACAAGTAGAGGTCGAAAAATCAGGCTCGACGAAGGTCATTGAAATTTCTAGAATTGAATGGCATATTATTAAGTACAAGTTGAATGCTGCGAAAGAATTAGAGACTGAAGTAGTGGGTACTTTTCGTCATTACCCTATCAAACTTGCTTGGGCCATTACCATTCATAAAAGTCAAGGCAAAACATTTGACCGAGTCAATATCGATCTGGGTAATGGTGCATTCGAATTCGGCCAGACTTATGTAGCACTCTCCAGATGTCGAACCCTTGAAGGTGTGGTGTTGAGTAGGCCTTTGCGGGCAAGCGATATCCTAGTCGATGAACGAATAACCGAATTTTATGATTCCCATAAAAAGGTGGCTTTATCGAGTTTCAAGCCTTGGTTAGGACACTAATGGACTAGCGATGCAGAAAAACAGCAAAGAATGTACTACTTTAGTAAGAATAAAAGATTAATTGTATGATATCCAAATCTAAATCCAAATCCAGTAATACGAATTCATCCAAAGCACTTAAAAGTTTTTTTACCATCGTGGGGATTATAACGTTGGTGTTGTTTTTATTGATTTATCTATTATTTCAAAGTACGTAAATAATCTCATTCCTGTCAAAACAAGATGTTTGAATAATATTGCATTAAGTGGGTAACTTAACTTCTATTGATACAATTCAAATCCTCAAATGCAGTTTTCAATCTTAATTTGAAATTTTCTTCTCCCCCTCTCAACCACTTTCTAGGATCGTAATGATTTTTATTTGGTTTATCTGCACCCTCTGGGTTGCCTAGTTGAGCCTGTAAGTAATCTTTTTTCTTATCGTAGTAGTTTTTCACACCTTCCCAGAATGCCCATTGCATGTCCGTATCTATATTCATTTTGATAGCGCCATAACTGATGGCTTCTCGGATCTCTTCACGAGAACAGCCTGATCCACCATGGAACACGAAGTTTACAGGTTGATCCAAAGTAGTTTTGTATTGTTCTTTAATATGCACTTGAGAGTTTTTCAAAATGACCGGTTTGAGTTCTACATTACCCGGTGCGTATACCCCGTGCACATTACCAAAAGCTGCTGCTACGGTAAATGAGCTAGCAATTTTCGATAGCTCTTCATAGGCTTGAGCTACATGCTCAGGTTGGGTATAGAGTTTATCATTTTCTACTCCACTATTGTCTACACCATCCTCCTCGCCTCCAGTTACGCCAAGTTCGATTTCAATCCCCATCCCGATACGAGCCATGCGTTTGAAATATTTTTTACTGATGGATATATTTTCGTGGATAGGTTCTTCGCTTAAGTCTAACATATGACTACTGAATAACGGGAAACCTCTGGATTTAAAATATTTTTCACCGATGTCTAATAATCCATCGATCCAGGGTAATAAACTTTTGGCGCAATGATCCGTATGAATGACTACAGGTACTCCATAAGTCTTGGCCATAATATGGATGTGCATTGCTCCTGAAACAGCACCTAGTATCGATGCTTGTTGATAATCGTTTTTAATAGACTTGCCTGCTAAAAATGCAGCTCCTCCATTGGAAAACTGAATAATGACAGGACTGTTGACTTCTTTGGCGGTCTCGAGTACTGCGTTGATCGTATTTGTACCGATCACATTGACAGCGGGAATTGCAAATCCCTCTACATTGGCGTAATCATATAATTCTTTTAATTGGGGTCCATAGACTACTCCCGGTTTCAATTTAGAACTGATCATCAGATATTAAAATTAAGTTTATTTTAGTTTAAATGTCTAATTTATTAGGGGCCAATAACCATTAAAGTACTCCCCTTGCGCTTAGGTACCGTTCTGCATCTAAGGCAGCCATACACCCAGTACCGGCTGCTGTCACAGCCTGTCTATATATTCTATCCTGAGCATCTCCACCTGCAAACACCCCTTCACGATTGGTCTTACTGGAACCAGGTACGGTAATTAGATAACCGCTATCGTCCATGTCCAACCAATTTTTAAATATTGAAGTATTCGGTTGATGACCTATAGCCACAAAAAAACCGCCTACGGCAACTTCAGTAATTTTCTCGGTGATGTTATCTCTTAATAGAATGGATGATACAGATTGTTGGCCTTTGATTTCTAGTGTTTCACTATTCCACCAGACTTTGATATTAGCAGTATTAAGTACCCGTTCCTGCATGATCTTGGATGCTCTGAGCGCATCACGCCTTACGATTAAGTTGACTTTTTTACAAAGTTTGGATAAATAAAGGGCTTCTTCTGTTGCGGTATCACCGCCGCCGACCACTGCTACTTCTTGGCCTCTAAAGAAAAATCCATCACAAACGGCACAAGCACTTACGCCTTTATTCATAAATGTTTTTTCGGAGGGTAATCCTAGCCATTTTGCACTTGCACCAGTAGTTATGATCACCGCCTCAGCATGAATCTCAAGGTCGGCTTCAGATATAAGAATATGTGTAGGGCCGGTAAAATCTACTTTTTCGATGCGCTCGTATCGTAATATGGTACCGAATCGATCCGCTTGTTTCCTGAAATCTTCCATCATTTCTGGGCCTAATATCCCATTCGGATAACCAGGATAATTTTCTACTTCAGAGGTAAGTGTCAACTGCCCTCCAGGCTCAGTACCGGTATACAACAGTGGCTTCATTCCAGCTCTCGCAGCGTAGATTGCAGCCGTATATCCAGCTGGTCCGGAACCAATTATTACGCAATGATGTTTTTCCATGGTAAAGACTGCAAAGGTAAGTTAATTCGAATGGAAAAAGATCAAGGACACCTTGGGGTAGTGTATATCTTTCTTTCGTCTGTAAAAAACACTAGTTGAACGATTTTTTTTTATTTCTAGCAGAAAAAGTATTTAGTTCGTAGTATGAATCACCTGATCGACTGGTATTCCCGAGGATTTTGGATAGCTACATTTGCGCTGGTTCTATGGCATTATGTCAGAGAAAATGAAAGTTGGTCGAAGCTGATTCAGTTTTTTCTGGTCATTGGGATTACGGTATATGCTATATCATTTTCATTTATTGAACTGCAAGCCAGTTCCAAATTAATCCTGTTATCCAAAGATTTACTGATTTTGGGTGTGACCTCTTTATTTTTCCAAGCTTTAAGAAACTATAAGAGACTTTACTGGTTGGCAGTTATCCTCCTATATGCATGTTCGAGATTGTTTGTAAGTGAGTGGCAAAAAGGATTTTTGACTACTATGACTACGAATACCCCTGAAAACGAATGGGAGTTAATGGTTTCATTAAGTCAACCGGAAGACCTTCAATCTTTACAGCGCATCATTAAAAAATATCAACTTATTGCTGAACCTTCCTTTAGCATGGTGTCCTCGGATCAAACCAATTTGGATAATTTCTATTCTATTGAGATTCCCCAAAGTAATGAATCCAAACTATTAGATATCAAATCAGAAATTAGCTTGCTGCGTCAGGTAGATTGGCTTGAAGACAATGAAAAAATTACAGTAGAACCGATCCTTTCGTCTATAGATGCTTCTCGTACGGGATTTACCCCCTTGACCAATGATCCGGAATCTTCAAAACAATGGCCTATAGAAGTGCTTGGGTGGAATCAAGTGACTCAATTATTTAAAGAGTCGAAGCTTAAAGCATTCAAGAAAGCACGAATATTTATTCTGGATACCGGTGTGGATGGAAATCATGAAGATCTTGCGACGAATTATAAGTCTATAGATAAAAAATATGATACGGATGAAAAAGGCCATGGCACACATGTGGCAGGTATCAGTGCAGCAGTCACAAACAATGCAATAGGCATTGCCTCTTTGATCCCAAACAATGAATTTGTAAGTATAAGTAGCATCAAAGTATTAGGGAGTTTTGGGGCAGGTACTCAACGGGATATTATCAATGGTATATTAAAAGCTGCCGATGCCGGGGCGGATGTCATCAATATGTCCCTTGGAGGTCGTAGCCTTGATTCGAGGCAGAAAGCCTATAGTGATGCCGTAGCATATGCTAATGCTAAAGGAGCTATAGTGGTAGTCGCTGCCGGCAATGATAATGCCGATGCCAAAGGATATGCACCAGCCAATGCAGATGGAGTGATTGTTGTCTCTGCAATCGACGCACAACTCAATAAATCAGTTTTCTCCAATACTGTGACTGCGCTCAAATATAAACTGGCTGCTCCAGGAAGCGATATATATAGTTGTATTCCAAATAATCAATACGCTTCGTTTAATGGCACCAGTATGTCTGCTCCTTTTGTAACTGGATTGGTGGCCTTGATGAAAAGCTTAAATCCTGACATGAATACAGTAGAAATATATGCATTGTTAAGCAGTACTGGAACCCCAAGTAAAAATCCTGAGATGACCGGACCCATCATTCATGCCGGTAAAACCATTGAAAAAATGGTTACAGGCGCAACTTTAAATATCCAATGAGAGTAGGGACTGTTTGATCCATTGAACAGATTGAATTTTATCTTCCCTATGTAAGACTTGCAACTTTGCTTGAGTATAAAAAGGCATTCTTTCGGCTAATTTCTGGTGTATAAATTGTTTTAAACCACTAGAATCAAAATCCCTTATCAGTGGTCGATGTGCTTGTTCTGATTGCAACCGAAGTAATAAGTCCTCTGGTGATGTATTAAGAAATACCGTAGTACCATGTTCGTTCATCCATGGCATATTGTCAAAGAAACAAGGGGTGCCGCCTCCGCATGCAATGACGACCTTCGTTTTATCTCGCATGGTATGCAAAGATTTTTGCTCAAATTCTCGAAATTTCTGCTCCCCATATCGGGTGAAAAGATCGGATATAGAAGTATGCTGACTGAGCTCTATTTCATGATCCAAGTCAATAAAAGTAAACCCCAGATCAGCAGCTAACAATTTGCCGATAGTCGACTTGCCACATCCCATAAATCCTACTACAAACACTCTAGCTGTCATTTACGACACAATATTATTATTTTTACACCACTAAAACTATTTAAAGCATGATTACTGGAGTCCTATTACAAGCAACAGGTGGTGGTATTTTGAATCTTTTGATGTTCCCTGTCCTTTTGATTATTATGTATTTTTTCTTTATTCGCCCCCAACAGAAAAGGCAAAAAGCACAGCAAAAATTTCAAGCGGAAATCAAAAAAGGTGACGAGATAGTCACGATGAGCGGTATTATTGGAAGAGTAAATAAGATTGAAAATGATATCATTTCTTTACAAATCGATACCAAATCTTATATCAACGTAGTCAAAAGCGCTTTATCAAAGGACATGACTGAATCTTATCGCAAAGGTACACCAGCCAAAATGGAATGAAATGAATACCAAGCAAGTCGATCGCTTGATGTCCATTGCATTAGTTTTTAATAAATTCATAAGATAATTCCCTACCGGAGGTAAGGGATAATAATATTACATACATTCCAGGAGACAAGTTGGTTGTTTTCCATACTATATGAGATGATTGGTAGCCATCTAGACTATCCATGAGCTGTCCATGGAGGTTCACGATTCGTATCCTCCGAATAGGAGCATCAGTTAGCGCTTTTATATTTAATTCTTTCGATGATGGGTTTGGATAAATTTTTATGAAACGATCCTTTACCTCTTGTTGAAGAGCAACCGTAGTTTTTGAATAAATTTCAAAATTATCGATAAAATAAGTAGCTCCTGTAAACGTATTTGAGGCAAATAACAAGATCACTTGATTAATAGAAAAGTCGCTTACAGCGGTACTGGGTCGATCTAGAAAAGTAAAAGACAGTCGTTCCCACTCATTTTGCTTCGTGGTCTTCACTACGTATCTGCTATGCCGACCTAAGGGATAATTGGATGCCTGCGCTTGATTTTTATCTTCCAATTGAAGGAGTATCTCAGTCCCTACCGGAGCGGCCGTAAGTATATCAATATAGAATTTTTTTTCTCCGGTGACAAAATCTGAAGCAAATTTTACATCTTCAATATCATAGATAAGCACATCGAATTGCGATCCTGCATTGCGAATATAGCGTCCGCAAAGATTGGAGTTATTGACTGAATTTGCTACTGGGTTATTTACATTTACGGTAAGACCCCCAGTGGAGGAGGTCTTTTTAATTCTTGGGGTCACATCATAGTTTTCGAGGATAATATCTCTTGATAAAATTGGCAGTAAAGAAGTAGCAAGCGTAAAAGTAAACTCACCACATACGTTTTTTAGTTTTGCCATAATTTTCCCTCCAGTATTACCCCAATCCACTATGATATTAGAGGTATTTTGTCCACTCTTTAATGTAACCCCTTCCGGTAAAGTCCATTCAATCGTACTACCTGTGGGTACATTTTTCAAGGCATATGTAACAGATTTTTGGCCAGGAAGATTTTGATTTGGCCCTTCCAAAAACGGTTGCCCTACCATGTCATAAGCCCGCACATAATCCACCTCTAATTGCTGTGGAAATATCGTGGAGCTATTGGGATTGCCTGGCCAATTGCCCCCTACTGCCAGGTTTAATAAGAAATGGAAGCGCTGATCAAACGGCCAACGGTTGCTGCCTAAGTCAGATCTGGTCTTAATAGCATATAAATACCCATCCACAAACCATTTGATGTCTTGATCTGTCCATTCCAAGGCATAATCATGGAAGTCAGTAAAATCTCCCAATTGAATGACAAAGTTTTTGGTCGTCGAAGCATTGTTGGGCCAAGGTCGGCCAAAATGCAAAGTAGCGTGTACTTTATTTGGCTCATGCCCTAGATATTCAACGATATCAAGTTCACCACTTTGCGGCCAAACTCCATAAGTCATATCTGTCGGCAACATCCACCAAGCTGGCCATATTCCTTGGCCTTTGGGCATTTTTATTCTGGCCTCTAACCTTCCATACTTAAAATCTCCTTTTAATAGGCTTTTAATTCTGCCTGAACTATAAGACCTATTTTGGATGGTTTGTTTTAAAGCAGTAATTTTTAAAGTCCCTGCTGAAACAGAGACATTGTCTTCATTGGATGTATACCATTGCAGTTCATTATTACCCCATTGACAAAGCCCGATATTACATCCATCTCCTATTTCATAAGACCATTTGGACTGATCCAGGTTATTTCCATTGAATTCGTCTGACCAGATGAGTTGAGGACACTGGGCAAGAAGTGGTCTGAAGGCTATACTCCATATAAAAAGAATTAAACTTAAATGCTTCATTTTTTAATGGATTCACGGAATGAGGTAATAGGTTCATTAAAAGTTTTCGCATAAGCCCGCTTAAAATCCAAATTAGTCTTGGTTTTAAGCATATAGATTAAACTTGACTTGATATATTGAACGAAATAGCCTTGTTGGTAATCTGTTATCGCATGACCCAGACAATTGATGTAGATGCTTCCACCATCAAATTGTTGCTCCCACGAGATAGGATAGTATCTACCGAAGCTACCCTTATTCAAATCAATTTTTTTTTGTTCGAGCGTATCGGTATTTATACTTTCAAGATCAGCAGCCAATAAGACTTGAACTCCAGGGTAAAGCTCTTTATTAAAATAACATTCATCTGTTTTATTCCATCTAGAAGGAAGCGGTGTGAGGCTTGCATGGCCAGGATTCATTTTTACTACATCAAAAGGTTGAAATTTGGGGTGCCAGGCAAATGTACCACCCAACATTTGTTTAAACCAAGTCCATTTTCGTTCAGTTCCCACAACAGAATGGAAGCCTAAAAATTTGCCTCCAGCTTCTATGTATTGCCTGAACGCCAGTCGCTGGTCATCCAAATCAAAAACATCATTGTTTGTACTAGAGAATACGATAAGGTCTATTTTAGATAGAGTCGTTCTTGAAAATATAGATGGGTCAGTACTTTTGATCAATTTAAAACCCATTGCTTTTGACAATGAATCAAACAAATGAATTGCAGCAGGGATATTGTCGTGCACATACCCTGGACCATTGCGCGTATATAACAAAACCTGTTTGCCCTTGAAAGATTGCGCTACGCTATTAGGAACATTAAAAGGCCATACCGTGAGTATAATGAAACAAATACGAATGGATATCATTGCATATTTTTTAATTCCAGTTGATGATAACAATGCCAAAGCACGACACCTGCACACACCGCTATATTTAATGAATGTTTAATACCTGATTGAGGTATTTCAATAGCAAAATCGCAAAGGTTAAGGGCTGCTTCGCTTACGCCATGGACTTCATTTCCAAAGATCAATACTAATGGAGTGGTTTCTCTGAGGTTCACTGCTTGCAATGGCCTGCTTTGATGCACTTGTTCTACCGCTGCGATGAAGTATCCAGCTTCCTTCAATCCTCTCAGTCGATGTTCCAAATTATCAGTATACTGCCATTGCACAGACTGGGTAGAATCTAAAGCTGTCTTTAATATCTCTCGATGAGGAGGTGTCACACTATACCCTGATAAGATAATTTCCTTTACGTTGAAAGCATCGGCTGTACGAAATACCGACCCTATATTCAAGCCCGAACGTATGTCCTCTAATACCACGACCACAGGCATTTTGGATCCAGGTAAAGCGCTCAGATTGGGACGATTTAATTCCACCATGGATTTCTTGAGCATTGACATCTTACAAAGATATAATAAACGAAGAGGAAGGTAAGGGAACACCTACAGGTTCAGGTTGTTGCAATATTAAATAACTTATGGTCTAGAAACAAATAACTAATTTTCGACTGTGATTCGAATGACTCAACCTATCCGTGTCTTCTTTTCGTATTTTAGTTTTTATACTTTATTAATACTGGTGCATGGCTATCTATTTGGCAGTAATGATCAGATGGATTTTATGCCTTACGCGAGACATCTTCAAGCGCCAGAGCTATATCCACATGATTTTTATATCGGTTGCCTATCGGATAAATTCAATGAACGATGGTTGATGGCTCATGCGATAGCTTGGTTGCCTTCTCGCTTTTGGCCAGTAAGTTTTCTGATGCTGCATTGTTTATTTACTATGATTTTGATTAAAGGCTTGCTGCAGTGGGTTACTCATTTTATCAAAGATTTTTATCTACCCTGGTTAATACTTTTTCTGACCTTAATCCTATTTTATCATCGAAACCTAGGTGGCAATGAAGTATACTACAATATGTTTACCCCAAGTTTAATAGCCAAGGCTATAGCCGTCTGGGCGCTATGGAATGCATATACATCTAATTTAATATTATCCTCCTGTTTGACGGTGTTAGCAACCTATATCCATCCAATAGTAGGGTATCAGATCATGATATTATGTTTTGTGCTGTTGCCAGCAGATAGGAGGTTTAGATTTTTATTGGTTTCTGTAGCGGGAGCCAGCCCCTATTTATTTAGTTTATTAAAAGGACTAAATGAATCCTTGTCAGATATGCAGTTCACCCATATTATGAAGCTGCGCAATGCCCATCATTTTTTTCCAAGTGTGTTTGGTATCCTCAATTATATTTTGCTGGTACCACTCTTTATCCTAGGGATGATTCGATTTTATTCATTGGATCGACGGATATTTTATGTCCTCTTTTTCATCAGCGCAGGCTGTATAGTGTATTCCTGCCTGATCGTCTTTTTACCGAAATACACCATTTTAAGCCAATGGTTCAAAACTACTATTTGGTTGAAATTTTTTAGTGTGCTGGCAATAATGCACTGGATCAGGGAGAAATGGAAAAAATTAAACCTCAGCATATGGAATTCAGTATTAGTTTTTGTAACCAGTTTGACGGTTGGATTATTTGTGGCATACAAGATCTATAGAAACCTGCCACTGGATTATTCGCTTTATCAGCTACCGAATCGGTCTTACAGCAAGGAGGTTCTCTTTGCAATGCAAGTTAAGAACTACAGTGATCGGGATGCTGTCTTTCTAGTACCTCCTGATTATACCGCTTTCAAATTTTATTCAGAGCGCTCGACATTCGTGGATTGGAAGGCTATTCCACATCATGATGCTTGCCTCATCACGTGGTATGAAAGAATAAAATTGGCATATGGTCTCCAGGATCGATCAGACTTAAGCTTGCAGGAACTTTATGAAACTGCTCATTCTTATAATTCAACCCTCGACGAAGATCGCCGACAAGTATTGAAGGCTCAAGGAATCAACTATGTTATAAGGTTAGATAAACAGCAAAACAAATTCGAATTACTTAAACTTTGAATTTCTTTATTCTGGAGCAGTAAATCGATATCCTACTCCATGCACGTTTTCGATTTTGATGGTAGCATCTTTTTCAAAAAATTTTCGCAGCCGGGAGACGAATACATCCATACTCCTCCCTAGAAAATAATCGTCTTTACCCCATACTGCGATCAGGATTTCGGAGCGTTTACTCAGTTGATTTTTATGTCTAAAAAAATAAGACAATAATTCTGCTTCTCGCTGGGTCATATCTTGTTTTCCTTCTGGACCCTTGATTTGATAATTTTCAGGGTCAAACGTGTAGTCCCCGATAGTGATGATACCTGAAGTTTTATTTGGATCTACAAATCGTCTACGCAGGAAGACTTCGATCCTTAATACAAGTTCTTCGATACTAAAAGGTTTGGTGATATAATCATCGGCCCCTAAAGAAAGCCCTTCGATACGATCTTCTTTCATCGACCGAGCAGTTAGAAATAAGATTGGCACTTCTTTACTTTTTGCTCTAATCTCTTTCGCTGCTTCGAAACCATCTTTTTCTGGCATCATAACATCTAGAATACAAAGATCCGGTCGATCTTGCTCAAAGGCTTTGACAGCTTCCGCCCCATTATTGACTAAGGTTACTTGATAGCCTTTGGCATTCAGATTGTCTGCCGTTACAAATGCTAGGGTTTCATCATCTTCAGCTAATAATATTTTTGATTTACTCATTATATTTTATTTCGGAATCTCAATATACAAATTTGTTCCGACTCCTGATTTACTTTCAAGTCTAATCTTCCATTTATGGGCTTTACAGATCTGATATACGTAGTGTAAACCAAGGCCAAAACCTTTCACATTATGCACATTTCCTGTAGGCACACGATAAAATCTTGAAAATATCTTTTTTTGAAATTCTTTGGGTATCCCCATGCCATGGTCAGTACATTGGATCACCATATGACCGGGTATATCATAAGTCGACAGTCCTACTTTGACATTTCCATCGAGAGAATATTTGATGGCATTGTCCATTATATTTTGAATGATATGAATAAAGTGGATTTTATCAGCCATGATGACCGGAGCCATGGCGGTTAAACTAAGGCTGATTTCGCCGTTTTTGGTCTTAACCCTTGGCTCCATACTCGACGAAAGATCCTTAATGATCTCATGAGTGTCAATAGGCTCGGGATTAATAACAAAATGAGTTTTTTCCATCCGTGCTACCTGAAGCACTTTTTCCACCTGTGTATTCAATAGCTGATTTTGAGTTTTTATGATTGTAGCATATTGCTTGAGTCTTGGATTGTCCCGGATGCTTTCATGTTGTAATAATACATCTGAAGATATACTTACCGCAGCTATCGGAGTCTTAAATTCATGCGTAAGATTATTGATAAAATCTTTTTGCATTTCTGCCAGAGTACGTTGCTTGAGAATCACCCAAAGGCTGTAAGCAAAAAACCATAAAGTCAGAAGCAATAAACCCAGACTCACCAGCGTATATGCATAAAATGGGTTGGCTTCATGATCGATGAATCGGACCCCAAAATAATAAGTAAAATCTTTGTAGATGGGCAATTTCGTTGCTTTAGAGCCTTGCCGAATACCTTCTTCAAAACTTACAGTCTGCGTATAAACCATATTGTTTTTTTCGCAATCATAGATTCCAAACTCGTAATTTTCTTTTAATCCTGCCGTACTAAATTCAGATTTTAGATAGGAGGCCAGCAGATTTACATTGATATGATCATTAATATTGACTACAAAATAATTGGAACCCAATGGTCTGATTAATTGACTATTTGGTGGTAGCTGATTTGGAGATTTAGCCAATTTTCTGGCTACATTGTATAGTGCTGTTATCGCTTTATCTCTGAATAGTTTTTCTTCAGAATTTTGTTGCTGTCGAATGATATAAAATTGAATAAATAAAGTGGATAGAATGGCTATCGACCCTAATATAATCAATCTTGCAATGGCACTGGTCCTCATGGATTTGCAAAATTAACTCGGAAAAATCGTTTAATACGATTTTTTTACCTTTCCTAAGGTTAGAAATGTCGCTTTCATGCTCCTGAATATAACGTATCGTGCCTCAAGGCAAAGTTTTTAATAGTTTTGTGTAAGCTTCTTAACTTCTCTTCTAATTGAAATATACAACAGCCTATTTCCCTTCCATAAGTACCTTTCAGTCCATGATGCAACAGACTCTGATCGAGATTGATGCAGATGAACATTATCAAAAAAACAGCTATAGAAATAGATGCCACCTTGCATCTAGTCAAGGAAAAATCTTATTATCAGTCCCATTAAAGAAAGGCAAAAATCAACAACAACCTATCCGGGAAGTATTGATTGCGTATGATCAAAATTGGGTAGACCTTCATCTCAAAACCCTGCACAATAATTATCGACGATCTGCTTTTTTTGATTATTTGTACCCACCTATCTACCAAATCCTAAAAAGCCATCCAAAATATTTGATCGACTTGAACTGGGCTAGCCTGGAGTTTGTATTTAAAGTTTTGCATTGGAATCCGACCATAGCTTATCAAATACATTATACCAATGTAGCGGTAAGCCCTCCAAAATCCATAAGACTCGCCTATCCACAATTATTCGAAGACAAAACTGGATTTCTGGATGACCTCAGCATTGTCGATCTATTAATGTGTATAGGCCCGCAGATAAAATATATTTTGCCTTCAAATTAAAATACCATCAGTTTATCGCATATTTATACTAAATTTTGCAGCTGTGAATCTATTTAAGTTCAACCCTAAACTCGAAGTCTATCAAGGTCTGATCGATGAAGCCGTAAAAAACCTGCATGAGCTCACACAAGAAGTCCAGCACAAAGAATTAATGGATACTGTATCTGAGCTCCGTGGGCGTATTAAAGACCCTTTTATGTTTGTCGTGGTCGGAGAAGTAAAGGCAGGCAAAAGCAGTTTTATTAATGCCTTATTACAATCTGATCGTGAAATCTGCAAAGTAGCGCCGATGCCTATGACGGATACCATTCAGCAGATACTTTATGGACCACAGGAACAAGAAGTTTTTATCAATCCTTATTTTAAACGAATCTTCGTCCCAGCAGACATTTTAAAAGAAATTGCCATTGTAGACACGCCTGGTACGAATACCATAGTGGCCCATCATCAGGAAATTACAGAACGATTCATTCCTTCCTCAGACCTCATCGTGTTTGTATTTGAATCTAAAAACCCTTATCGACAGTCTTCCTGGGATTTTTTTGATTTTATCAAGGAAGAATGGCGCAAAAAGGTCATATTTATTTTGCAACAGAAAGATCTCATGCCTCCAGAAGATCTTGCTATCAATGCACAAGGAGTAGCCGACTATGCCGTGAAAAAAGGTATGAATGAGGCAAGAATATTTGCCGTATCTGCAAAAATGGAATTGAACAAAGAATATGAAGCAAGTGGTTTTGCCCCGTTACGTGCTTATATCAATGATCATATTTTACAAGGAAAATCTCCTTTTATCAAACTATACAACAATATTGCCACTGCTCAAAACATTAATGACAGGATCTATAAGGGCATACTCGATCGAAAAGAGCAATATTTATATGATTTTAATTTTAGAAATGATATCAAAAAATCGCTGGACGAACAAGAAATAAAAACAAAACATCAGGTAGATGCCTTAGTAGAAAATCTCCAGGCTGCATACGATAGAGCAACTATGAAGACAGAAAATGATCTGGAGAACGGTTTAGGTATGTTTTCTTTGGTCAAAAGATCAGTACTTTCCGTATTCAGTAAAAACCAATCTGTCAAAGCCTGGCTCACAAATTTATTATCCAATCTTGAAAAAGATCTTCAAATAGAATTGCAGAGCAAGCTTTCCGGAGGTATAGCGGATATTGCGGATAGTGTACAACAGATGGGCAAGATCATTGATCTAAAAATCAGAAATAGTCGTACGGTCATGAAAGACGATCATGAGCTTTTTGCTGAAATCGCCGAACGCAGAACA
Organism: Saprospiraceae bacterium; assembly: GCA_043719965.1. GTDB lineage: Bacteria > Bacteroidota > Bacteroidia > Chitinophagales > Saprospiraceae > JADJLQ01. The sequence goes on from JAYSTG010000633.1 coordinate 19,123, forward strand.
CATGTGTTCAGAGACCTGCAGGATGCTTTCACCAACTTTTTAAATAAATCCGAAAATTTCAGTCAATCGGAAATGTTTCCAGGCCAAGATTCTTTATCACCTCAGATAGCAGGTGGTACCGGTATGGGCATAGTAGGCATTGTGCTAGCAGCAATTGCCAAGGGGACCATATTTGATGTGACCGGGGGCGTTATTTCTGGTTTAGGTTTTCTATTTGCCGGAGCTTTAGCCTTTTTTCAAAAAAGAAAATTTATGGATGCTTTCCGTAAAGAAATACTCAAAGGCAGATCGGATCTGGAGACTGGCGTGCGAACTCGATTGAATGAATACATAATAAATATTCGAAAAAAAATCGAAAGCTCATTTAATAATTTTGATGGCTTACTACAGTATGAGGACGAGCAACTCAAAAAACTGGATGTCAGTCACGCTAAAATCAAATCGGACTTGGGTAAATTAGAAAGTGAATTGAAGCAGTATGATTTGGTATAAGTTGTCAAATATTTTTCTTTGGAATTCTATGGCCCTAAGATCCATTATTACCATGGTGCATGGCGAGTAGTTGTCCGAAACTCTTAACAAATATGGTTCTTAAAAACTTAGGTTCTTCGCCATATTTAGTGGGTTTGAGATGAATCGATGTAATTTCTAAACATAATTTAATTTAGAAAATAT
>JAYSTG010000634.1:0-2586 GCA_043719965.1 Saprospiraceae bacterium
GCCGCTCAGAACCTTGGAGTAAGTAGTACATCTATATTGTTCAAACACATCTGGCCTAATATCAAACCAACATTAATTGTGACATCTATTTTTTCAATCAGTGCATCCATATTATTAGAGGCTTCACTATCCTTTATTGGATTAGGATTACGACTGGAACGGACTACTTGGGGCAGCCTTTTAAATGAAGGAAGACAATATCTACCCGGTTGGTGGCTTTCAGTTTTTCCTGGACTTGCTATTTTTATTGTTTTACTTTGTTTAAACTGGGCGTATGAACGGAAGGATACTTTATCCAGTAGGATTGAATGATAAAATTTGTATGTAAATCAAGGAATTAATAAATCTTATTAAAATAATTCTACATATATAATTTTGACCTTTATATTTTATCTTTGTCCTGCATATTATTATTAACTTTTTATACTATAAAATGAACAAATCTGAATTAGTCGATTCCATCGCTAAAGGAGCATCTGTGACCAAGGTTCAAGCCAAAGCAGTACTAAACTCAATATTAGAATCCATTCGAAAGACCTTAAAAAAAGGAGAGCGAGTGCAGCTGGTGGGTTTTTGGTACCTTCTCAGTATGTAAGCGTGCTGCTCGCACAGGACGCAATCCTCAAACGGGCAAAGCCATCAAAATTCCTGCTCGTAGAATTGCAAAATTTAAAACAGGAAAGGAACTAGCGGCAGCAGTCAAATAATAGATTCCGAAGGATATTTCATCGAAATTTACTTGACCTGAGGGTTCATAGGACTGACAAAATGCATATTTGTTTTGTCCTCAAGTTTTATAGGATAAAAACAGCATTCTTTTGATGTTCAGCTAATTCTCTCTTTCTTTGCGTACTTATTATGAAAAAAGATATTAAGTCTTTAAATGCATTGGCCTCACAGGTACGTAGAGATATCGTACGAATGGTGTACTATTGTCAAAGTGGTCACCCAGGCGGTTCCCTTGGATGTACTGATTTTTTTGTGGCTTTATATGGAGCTCATTTGAATTTCAAGCTGCCATTTTCGATGGAAGGAAGAGGAGAGGATCATTTTTATTTGTCTAATGGACACATTTCTCCAGTATGGTATAGTGTACTTGCAAGGACGAGATTTTTTCCCACTGAAGAGTTGTCAACATTTAGGAAATTAAACACTCGTCTTCAAGGTCATCCGACTACTCACGAAGGATTGCCTGGCGTGCGTATTGCTTCTGGTTCTTTAGGACAGGGCCTATCCGTTGCTGTAGGAGTAGCTTTAGCTAAAAAACTGGATCAAGATCAGGGCCTGGTGTATGCACTCACTGGCGATGGCGAACTTGATGAAGGTCAAAACTGGGAAGCAATCATGAGTGCGGCTCATCATAAAGTAGATAATCTTATAGTCACAGTGGACTGGAATGGTCAGCAGATCGATGGGCCTACAGATAAAGTCATGAACCTGGGTGATCTCCCATCGAAGTGGACTGCATTTGGATGGGATGTGATCGTACTCGAACAAGGAAATGATATTGAAAAAATAGTTGATATTATTACTTATGCCAAATCCAAATTGCATCAAGGCAAACCCATCGTCATCTTGCTAAAAACGGGCATGGGGTATGGAGTAGATTTTATGATGAATAGCCATAAATGGCATGGCGTAGCCCCTAATGAGGAACAATGTAAAATTGCTTTAGCCCAATTAGATGAATCTCTTGGCGATTATGTGTACAATCCAAATTACAAACCCAATTAATAGTATTCTCAGATGATCAGCATAAACAATTTGATAGTCAATGGTAAAAAAGCTACCAGGGATGGATTCGGTGTAGGTTTACTAGAAGCAGGGCGTGCAAATAAAAATGTATTGGCACTCACTGCTGACTTATTAGGCTCTTTGAAAATGGATGAATTCAAAAAAGAATTCCCAGAGCGGTTTTTTCAAATGGGTATAGCAGAAGCGAATATGATGGGTGTAGCTGCTGGTATGGCTATAGTAGGTAAAATTCCTTTTACAGGCACATTTGCCAACTTCTCTACCGGTAGAGTGTATGATCAAATAAGACAATCTATTGCCTACTCTCATAAAAATGTAAAAATATGTGCATCACATGCCGGCCTTACGCTGGGCGAGGATGGAGCCACACATCAGATTCTAGAAGATATCGGCATGATGCGTATGTTGCCTGGGATGACTGTAATCGTCCCATGTGATGCGCACCAAACCAAACTCGCTACCCTGGCTATAGCAGGACATTATGGTCCGGTATATTTACGATTTGGTCGACCTGCATGGCCTGTTTTTACTGAAAATATCCCTTTCGAAATCGGCAAAGCCCAGTTACTCAATGAAGGATCTGACCTTACATTGATCGGTACAGGTCATTTAGTTTGGCATTGTGTGGAGGCTGCTAAATCATTAGCCTTACAAGGGATATCCTGTGATGTCATTAATATTCATACGATTAAACCTTTTGACACGGAGACTGTATTGGACAGTATCAGTAAGACTAAATGTGTGGTCACTGCAGAGGAACATCAGATCTATGGCGGTCTTGGAGAATTGGTTGCAGGATTACTGGCTCGAAATTTTCCTGCACCCCAAGAA
>JAYSTG010000635.1:0-2584 GCA_043719965.1 Saprospiraceae bacterium
ACCAGTTTTTTGCCGTTTTTAAAATAGATCTTAGGTACCAAGCCATACGTACCGCAGGTCATCACCCCTTTAGAGCCTACCATCATGACACCATTCGTACTGCCTGCATCACCGAGATCTTCATTGGCTGGAATCCAGTCATGATGGAATGGGCGAATACCTCCATCATACCAGGTCATCGTGATCGGCTTTTTGTTTTTAGCGGTAGGCCCGAACTTCAACTGAACGTGTGAAGAAGGAGGACAACCTTCTGGTATATATTCTGGCACCCAATCTTGTTTGAATATCTGACCGATACTACACTCTACTTCTGTAGGATATCCTAGACCTAAAACTCTGAATGGAGGATCTATCAGATGACAACCCATATCTCCTAAAGCTCCAGTACCGAAATTCCACCAACCTCTCCATTTGAATGGATGATAAAGTGGATGATAATCCACAGGTTGTGCTGGGCCCAAAAATAGATCCCAATCTTGTGGCGACATCGATTCAGGTAGAGCTGGTTTATCTGTAGGTACTGATATTCCTTGAGGCCATACGGGTCGGTTAGTCCACACATAGACTTGCTCGACAGTCCCGATCAATCCTTTGTCAAACCATTGGATCATCTGTTGTTGACCTGGGTTAGAAGCTCCTTGATTACCCATTTGGCTGACTACTTTATACTTTCTAGCAGCTTCAGTAAGTTGTCTGGCTTCATATAGATTGTGTGTCAATGGTTTTTGTACGTACACATGTTTGCCAAGTTGCATGGCCGTCAAAGCCGCAACGCCATGGATATGATCCGGTGCTGATATGGTCACAGCATCTATATCCTTACTCATGGCATCAAACATCTTGCGGAAATCTTTATACAAGGTCGCCGATGAAAACTTATCGATAGATGTTTTACATCGGGCCGTATCTACATCACAGAGCGCTACTACTTGATTGACACCATTATAGTATGCATTGAGGATGTCCGATTGCCCTTTTCCACCTGCGCCTATAGCAGCGAGGTTGAGCCTGTCACTCGGTGCGGTATAGCCCTTACCCAGGACATAGCGAGGCACTATAAAGAAAGAAGCTGCAGCGAGACCTGATTTTTTGACAAAGTCCCTGCGATCGTTATGGATTTTTTTACTCATTTATTTTTTTTTATCGCGTCAAGTTAAAAAAGATTTGGAGATATTGCTTTTGTTAATTGTAGATTTTGTATTATATATTATATTATACAATTATATCCTGATTTGGCTTCACCCTACCTATTAAGGTAATCGGGATTAAAATATGGCATACGCATAAGGTATAGTACGGTACTATTGAGTCGCACTGTTCGGGATTAGCAAATGGTCTGTATACTAGGTTACAAAAAAAAATCTACTTTATGGTACTTCGTATTTTTGATACTTTGATCACATTACTTCGTATTTTTTTTTAAACGCCGAGTAGGCAAGGAGGAGTTGCACCCCCAAGCCGCTCACAGAACCGTACGTGATAGTCTCCCATCCTCCGGCTTGTGTTATCTTTAAACCCTTTCAAACTCCAACTTTGCAGTGATATAACATAATTGGGTATTTTTGTTTTATTACACTGAGTTCTTTGAGCGTTGAGATGCTTTTCAAACTCAATGAGAGTGCTTTTGGGTTGCGTATATTTTCATCCGGAATCATCCTTATTTTATTCAGTTGTTCTGTATTAAAATACACCAGACTACCTATGCCCTTCGCTCTTCTCCTTTTCTTTTGCAGTCTCATCACTACTATGGCTTAGTCCGACTGCCTCTTGATCACTGTTTGTCACTTATTTCCCTCAAGTGGCTCTCCCATGTTCCATAAAATGGCCTGTTTTAGAGTCATGTCATCTGAATACCGATGGAGGCATATCCTGTAGTTCAGGTATCCGATAGGCTTATCTCTATCCCGGCTGCATGGGACGATTTTCTCCATAATGGGCCTTTCGATACTTCATCCAATGATTCCCTTGCGGTCATCTCTCAATAACTTACCTTACCTTTTTCTGCCCTTTTCTCTTATGTTCACTACAATCGAATTACTCCTTTTGCAGCTAAGAGTAGTTTAAAGACTCCGCCTGCACAGTGTCTCCGATACTTCGTCTCAGTTCTTTAACTCAAGATGGTATCATCTATTTTACAACATGACTTCCGATCTTCAACTTTAGTCTTCATGGCACAAGCAGCTATTGGCGTAAGTACATTAGAATTTGTTTAGCGCCAGGGTGTATGGCAGATTTCCCATTTTGATGGCTAGAAACAACTTATTTAAAGCGCATTGTACGGAAATTTGCCACACACCCTAGCGCCATACAGAATGATTCGAATCGCAGGAAATTTGTATTTTTATAGTAGGAAAAGCCAAAGGATTTACAAAAACAAAATTTAGTCCCTGTGATAAACCGAGGAAAGGGGTATTTCTGAGTATTCAGAATTGTTCAGTTTCCGATTATTCATTAGTTAAGTCGAGATACTTTTTCGAACTACCAATACCTTTTGATCCAAAAACAGCATCCAGGCATAATCATATACGATCCAGTAGGTCTTACCATCCTTATTAATATAATGACCGGTGTGAAATTCAAATCT
>JAYSTG010000636.1:0-6791 GCA_043719965.1 Saprospiraceae bacterium
CCAATATGCTAACCCTGCCAGTGGTAGGGCTAACCAATTCGTGAGGATTGGTAGGTTTACAATGTTGTAAAAGAAAAATAGCTAAAAATAAACTTATGCATATCGTCTTGGTAGAGGTCATTTGCTTCAAGATCGATAGTTTAAACATGCTGATGTCTTAAAAAGGATGTAGAGAACAGTATATCAAATACCTAGCCGTCATGCCCAGCAACGGTGGGTGACTGAAGAGCCCGATACACTCTCCAGGCTCCATACATAATGAATAAAATACTAACCAATTCTCCCCAGGGGCTAGCTGTAATGCTTGCTCGCGAGAGAAATATGTATATACCTAATATAATATATAAAAGACCCAACAAGATCAAAAAATAAGATTTAATCTCATTGGGTCTTTTTATCATCGGAAAAAAATGAATAAACTATTATTGCAACTTAAAGTGCACCGGGAAGGTAAAAGTCACCGGAACTTCTTTTCCATTGTTTTTGCCAGGTTTCCAGGGTCGCATCATTTTCAGTACACGCACTGCTTCTTCATCGCATCCTCCACCGATACCTCTGACGATTTTCACGTTAGATATAGCTCCTGTCTTGGAAACTACGAATTGGCAAATCACTCTACCCTGTATACCGTTTTCTTTAGCAATATTGGGGTATTTGATGTTTTCACTCAACCATTTTAATAATGCTGCTTCACCATCAGGATACGCAGGCATTTGCTGTACGAATTTAAGAGGTTCTTCCTCTTTTTCTTCTTCGATGACTGGAGGTGGTGGAGGTGGGGCTACCACAGGTTCTACTAAAGAAGCATCTACACCATCTTCATCTCCTTTTTTAGTCTCTGTCGCGATCTCTTTGTCTTTCAACTCTTCGATCTTTGGTGGAGGCGGCTCCTCTTCTTTTACTTCTTCATCCTTCTTTACCACAGGTGGTACGAACTTGATCTGGTCCTTGATGGGAGGAGGTTCTACCGGAGGCGGCGGCGGTGGCGGTGGTTTTTTAGGGTCGATCGGCGGAGCATCCGCAAGGATCACTTCTTTCATCTCTAACTTCTCCACTTTTACAGGGAGAATACCTTTGATGAAGTTTATGATATTAGGCGTAGAAACTGCTAAAATGAAAAATATCATTCCAATCAGCATGCCTCTCGCCATGTGTTTATCATAAATCCTTCGAAGGACGAAAGCACCGTATTCTTTATTACGATTTTCGAATACGATATCATCGATCGAATTTTTCATCCAAGATACATTTGGATTATTTTCCATGTTATGATATTGTCAATTAAATGAGTTAATTAATTATTTCACTTTTTGTCCTACTCGTACTGCAACTAAGGAATCAATAGGATCTGTAGGTTCCAATATTGCATATCGTTTTACATCATTGATGGTCATTTCGTCGAGCATGTCTACAGTGTTTTTCAGTCTGGATGAAGGCAAAGGTTTAATCATCACGAAGAGGTCATCTTTATTACCCCATTGAGCCGCTACTTCGGCTTGTCTTTTTTTGATGATCCTTCGGAGACCATTCGGACTGTAATCAATACTATCCATCTCGATCGTGGTAGTTGCATCGATTGCATCGGGAGAAACATACCAATATAGTTTGTCGCCGCTACCCATCATAAAATTGACGGTCTTGGACATTTTGATAGGAGGTTCTTCTACTTTTTTGTCATCTTCTTTAGCTGGTTTGTTTACTTCCATCGTTTTAGGTTTGCTGAAAGTAGTAGCCAATATAAAGAAGGTGATCAATAAAAATCCAAGATCCACCATTGCTGTAAGGTCGACTCTCGTCGAGGCTTTTTTCGTTCTTCTTTTTTTCTTACCATGGCTTTTCCCGCCAGGTTCAGAAGTATTCATTTCAGCCATGACTATTGGGTTTTAGATGAATTAAAAAATAGCTGTTTCATTCTTTTGCCAATCTTGCGGAGGTGATCAAATTAAATCGATTTACTTTTCGATTTTGCAAGGCATTAATCAATACCGCCAAAGATTTATACTCTGTAGCTTTATCTCCTTTGATCGCAATCCTCAGATTATTGTTTTCTTGTCTTGAGAACAAGATCAAATCTTCGACCTGATGGTCACCACCCAGGGTATCTATCTTCAAGCCGGCTTGAGGCACAATGGCTCTTTTCTCCCCTGGGAGATCCAGGAAGGCCGGAAGATCATTGATATCCATGCCCCAGATTTCCAGCAAACGAAAAGCATCCTTTTGTTTATCAGAAAAAGGGATTTTATACGCGCTGGACAGTCGATCCAATAGTTTTAATCTAGTCGGCTGATCATCCAATCCAAAAAAGATTTTTCCATCCGAAGCTAATTGAAACATAAGAATATCCCTGTCCGGTATAGGTGACTGCATAGTAGAGGAAGGGATATCGATTTGTACTACCTCCTTAGCCCGGAATTTGGTAGTCAAAATGAAGAAGGTCAACAGCAGGAACGCCACATCACACATTGCGGTCATATCTACAGTAGTACTTCTTCTTGGTATCTTAACTTTTGGCATTACAATTAATGATTTGTATTATAGTTTTGAGATATACTGTATCCGGCTTCGTCTATACCATAAGTCAGTTTATCAATTCTTACTGTAAAGTAATTGTAAAAGATAATGGCTATGGCAGAAGTAGCTATACCAAGCGCTGTATTGATCAAAGCTTCAGAGATACCTGTAGACAAGGCAACTGCATCAGGAGCCCCAGAAGTTGCAATCGCAGAGAAAGCTCGAATCATACCAAATACTGTCCCCAACAATCCCATCAGCGTCGCTATCGAAGAGATCGTTGCAAGAATGATCAGATTACGTTCCAAAGCAGGAAGTTCAAGTGAAGTAGCTTCTTCTATCTCCTGTTGAACAGCCAATACTTTTTGTTCCTTAGGCATACCTTGAATCTTTTCTACTTCGGTATATTTATGTAAACCTTCACGGATTACATTTGCAACCGATCCACGCTGACGATCGCATTCTGCTTTCGCTTCGTTCATTTCACGACGATCCAACATACCTTTTATTCTGCGTACAAACGAAGGAATAGATCCTCTGCCGGTAGCTGCGGAGATAGTGAAAAATCGCTCTACGATCACAGCCAATACGACAATCATCAAGGCCATCAAAACAGGTACTAATACGCCCCCTTTGTACATCATCCCAAGGTAATTTCCTGGGATCGGGTGTCCGTCAGGATTTCCGCCCTCAAAATTTGTAGGGTTGCCACAAATATATTTGTAGACAGCCCATCCAATTACAATAGCTACAGGGATCAGAATTGAAGCAAAAATAGTGCTGAAGTTACTCGAACCTTTAGGTGCGGCTGCTACTTCGTTTTCTTGATTACTCATAAATTTTCGTTTTTTTTAATTTAATAAGTTGATAAAGTAAGATAATTTAATTGTTTACGATTTCTAATTTACTTTCATCAAAAAAACTGTTTACAGATCTTATGATGAAGGTTTAAGGTTTTTTGGTGGTCGGTCAGAGATGTTTTTTTGTATTTAATTTCTTAATGTCTCTAAACTTAAGGTTAAAACTATAAAAGAAATCCAATAAATGAAAAAAATGGTGTAACAAATTTAAATAAAAAGTCTTAACAGGTGGTCAGGCAAAAGAAGTAAGTTTTTATCGTATCACAGTCAGTAAATTACATATAGCAGATAAGCCAAACATGTAATTTGATTAAATTCCTTTTATGAAGTTTTCCAGCTGATCAATAGTATATTTCTGATCCTCTATTATGGTGCGGACTACATCACTAATAGATATAATGCCGACTAAGGTATCGTTTTCGATAACTGGAAGATGGCGTATAGACTTATTTGACATGATACCCATACAGATCTCTATACTATGCTCTGGGCTTACTACAAAGGGGTTTTCAGTCATCAACTCCCCTAACTTGGTATCTTTGGAAGCCCTACCTTTCAGCACCACTTTGCGGGCATAATCTCGCTCTGAAAATATGCCTATTAACTTGCCTTCTTCTGTGATAAGAAGAGCTGCTACGTTTTTATCACTCATGATCTGCAAAGCATCGTAGGCAGTGATGTCGGGATGTACAGAATATACTTCATGTCCTTTGGATTTCAAGATGTCTTTAACTTTTGTCATATTGGTTTTGGTTTGAATAACATTCCAAAATAATCATTTCTAAATACTTTCCAAACTTGGTATCAAAAAGGGGAACTCAACTTAGAATACTTCATAAGAAATGAAGTATTAAAATTAGAACGGGCCCTCCTGAGGAGTTGTGGCTTTTAGAGAGAGATTAAGAATATTTCGCGACGCCTAATCCTTGCTACACCAGCTTAGAGTTTGAGTATCCAATCAGGAAACAAACCTAGTACCATCAATGCAATGGATATAACTATAATGCCTGCCAAAACCAAGCTGGATATCGAAGGTCTCCCCAGAGTAGCTTGCTGAAAATACATCGCTATGACTATTTTGAAGTAGTAATACACCCCGATCAATGAGGTCAATACTGCTATCAATGCCAGCCAAAGATAACCTCCGGAGATCGCTTGTGTAAAAATCAAATATTTACTAAAAAATCCTGCTAATGGAGGAATGCCTGCTAATGAAAACAAACAGATACTACTACATAGAGCGAGGATAGGATGGGTCTTGGCCAAACCATTAAAAACCTTGATATCATCTGAATGAAAGTGGTTTTCCATGGTATGAATGATAACCAATAAGGTCAATGAGGCTATAGAATAAGCAATCAAACCATAAAGCAAAATGGAATGCGACGCTGGCTGGGCCTGAAACAATGCTATCAATAAATAACCCGCTTGTGCAATGCTGGAATAAGCCAGCAATCTTTTGACAGAATCTGAAGATACCGCCATGATATTACCAAGGAACATCGACATCACTGCGCAGACCACTAAGATCCAAGTATGCCCCGCCATGATCATCGGTGTAACTCCGGCGACCAATCTAAAGAATGCTGCAAAAGCTACAATCTTGACTATGGTGGACATAAAAGAAGTAAACATCGTAGGTGCTCCCTGGTAGACATCGGGCGTCCAGAAATGAAACGGCACTATGGAAACTTTAAAACATAATCCAATTATAATCAACATTATGCCAAGTGGTAATAAGCTAGCTAATGATGTGATTGCCGCTGAGCCGATCAAATTCAAATAAAAGGTACCTGTAGCGCCGTAGACTAAAGTAATACCCAACAATAAAAAACCTGTGGCGAATGAACTCATTAAAAAATATTTGAGTCCAGCCTCTATCGAATGACTATCGTGTCGTCTACTAGCTGCTAATACATAGAGTGGAATGGATAGGATCTCAATACCCAAAAACAAGATCACCAAATGATTGAAGGCTACCATAAATGTACCTCCTACTATAGAAAAGAGTAGGAGTGCAAATTTTTCTGTGATATACTCATCCTGCTTAAGTTCTTGATTGAAAAACAAAAACCAAAACAAACCTATGACACATAAGAGCGCACAAAAGGCATGTGCGAACTTATCGAAGTACAACATATTACTATAATAGTAGGTACCGGTCTGCCATTGCATTATCGAGGACACTAAGGCAAGGAGTAAACCTGTCAAGATAACTGGAGTCAACAGTCGACGCAGCTTTAATATTTCTCCCAGGAGTGAAAGAATTCCTAATGCAGCAATAATTAATACTGAATTCATCGCGTATACCTAATTGGTCTGTGAAGAAATTAATTGGATGAGATCCTCAACCGCGTTTTCAGATATATTGAGGATAAGAGATGGGCAAATACCTAACACGATTACGATCCCTGCAAGTGAAAATAAAATTGCCTTTTCTTTTAAGCTAAGGTCATCAAAAGGTATATTCTGATCACCTAACATCACCTGTCGATAAGCTCGAAGCATGTAAGTTGCACCTAAAATAATACTGATACCTGCAATACCCCCTAAGATATGATTCCATTGAAAGACAGCGCTTAATAGTAAAAACTCACCTACAAAACCACTGGTCAATGGCAAAGCAATATTACCTAAAAGAATGATCAAACTCACTGTAGCAAATATCGGAGCAGAGCGCCTAATACCTCCTAATGATTCTAAAGACTCCGTCTTAGTCCGTTGATAAATGATATCTACGATATAAAACAAGGCTACGATGATCACACCGTGGCTCAACATCTGGATCAAAGCACCCTGGATACCAGCCTTGGATCCTGTGAACATACCAGCAGCTATCAAGCCCACGTGTGCTATAGATGAATATGCTAAAAGTCGCTTCAAGTCTTTTTGCACCAAAGCAATACAAGACGCATATATCACTCCGCCTACTGAAAGCCAGATAACCCAGGGTCTCCATTCTTGTAATCCGACAGGTAGTAAAGGCAATAACCAACGTAAAACTCCATAAGTACCCATTTTGAGCATGATGCCGGACAACAACATGGTACCCTGAGCAGGCGCTGACTGATAGGTATCCGGCTGCCAAGTATGAAAAGGCACCAATGGCATCTTTACTGCGAAGGCAAAAAATAAAGCCAAAAAGATAATGGATTGATCTGCAGAAGATAAAGATCTGGCCGTATCATAGATCATCTGAATATCAAAACTATGTGGCAATGGGGTATGATAATAAATATAAATAAAAGCAACCAATAGGAGTAAGCTACCTGCTAAAGTGTAAATAAAAAACTTAAGCGTAATCTTACCCCGTTGCTCTCCCCCCCATCGCAAACAAATAAAATAAATAGGGATCAGTGCTAACTCCCAAAATATATAAAACAGAAAAGCATCTTTAGCAGCAAACACACCGATCAAAGC
>JAYSTG010000637.1:0-2578 GCA_043719965.1 Saprospiraceae bacterium
GCCATCGCATCGGGCAACCATGTATGCAGCGGAATTTGTGCACTTTTACCGATAGCTCCAATAAATAATAATAAGGTAATCGCAGTGATCAATTCAGAACCAGAGGTCAATTGTGCTGCCTGAGACAATACTTCATTATATTCCAGGGTACCAAACTGAACCAAAATAAGGATGATGCCGATGATCAAACCTAAATCTCCTATCCTATTCATGATAAAAGCTTTAGATGCTGCTTTGTTATAGTCCATATTTTTATACCAAAACCCAATCAATAAATATGAACTCAGGCCCACTCCCTCCCAACCTATGAATAGGATCAAGAAATTGGAACCCATGACCAATAAAAGCATAAAAAATACGAACAGATTGAGGTAAGCGAAAAAACGATTGTGTCCCTCATCCTCCTGCATATAACCAATCGAATAAATATGTATCAAAAATCCTACACCTGTGATGACCAACATCATCATGATACTCAGGGGATCTACTAAAAACGAAAACGCAAACTTCCAGGGCGAAACAGAAATCCAATCAAATACATGTAAAAAAATCTGCTGTTCGCCCCCTGAACGCAGAGAGATCAATAATCCAATACTGATAACAAAAGACGCTAAGATGGTACCGCAACCGAGGATTGCAACCAGCGATTTGCTCCATGATTTGTGGAAAAAACCAATGGCAATAAATCCTACAAGGGGTAATAATGGTACCAGTCCGACAATCATATTTCCCTGCATCACCATTTGAGTTTGTTGAATAAACTGATATCTGTTGTCTTGAGATGATTATAAGCCAGGATCAAGATGGCAAGACCGACAGCTACTTCCGCGGCAGCTACTGCCATAATAAAAAAAACAAAGACCTGGCCACCCGTATCATGATGATATGAGGCGAAAGCAACTAAAAGAAGGTTGACCGCATTCAACATCAATTCGATGCACATGATCAGAATAATAATATTTTTATGAATCAATACCCCTGCCACACCGATACAAAAAAGTATCACACTAACAAATAGATAGTGATGGATGGTGATACCCTGTAGAATATTAGTAGAGACTTCATTCATGACGGTGTGCTTTGATATTAATAGCTTATATTTTTTATAAAATGAAGAAAATTATTAAGATTATGAAACCGTTTCATTGGTTCTTCCGAGCATAACCACCCCTAACATGGCTGCAAGTAGCAGTATCGATACTGCCTCGAAAGGAAACAAATATTCATGGAGTAAAACATTGCCGAGTTTTTTGATCGCTCCTGTCTCACTCGATCCCTGCATCATAACGGACTGTCCGTCCATGATCCGAAGGGTAGCAAAAAAAGAAACCGCTAATACTCCTCCTGCTATCGTGCCAATCATACGCCAGAAAGGAGGTTTTGAATCCTGGACTTCGGTATTGAGATTGAGCATCATGATCACATATAACAATAGCACCATGATGGCGCCTGCATAAACTATGACATGGGATACCGCCAAAAATTGCGCCCCTAATAACATATAATGACAAGCTATACAAAAGAAAGTAATGACCAGGAAGATTACGTTGTACACTGGATTTTTTAAATAGATGACCAATAAGGCACTTAATATGGTCAGGAAGGATATGAAATAAAAAGCTGTACTGATCATGATCTATTAATGAGCAACAGTTTCGGTTAAAATATTATGCGACAAACCAGGAATGGTTTTGAATGCTTTGACTTGAGGGGTCTGTCTTTTGGACACATCGATTGGAGCATGTATAGGTTCTACTAATCTATCTTTGCCGTAGATAAAATCTCCCCGATGGAATTCAGATGCTACGATACGATCGGTCAGGAAGATGGATTCTTTTGGGCAAGCCTCTTCGCACAAACCACAAAATATACATCGCAACATATTGATTTCATAGACTGCTGCATATTTTTCTTCGCGATACAATGCTTCTTCGCCTTTTTTTCTTTCTTCTGCTACCATCGTTATAGCCTCTGCAGGGCAAGCCACCGCACAAAGTCCACATGCGGTACATCGTTCGGCGCCATTTTCATCTCTTTTGAGTACATGCAGACCACGATATATAGAGCTGAATTCCCGCTTGACTTCTGGATATGAGATCGTAGCTTTTTTCTTGAATAGATGTTTGATTGTAATACTGATACCACCCAGGATGGCCGGCAAATAGATTTTTTCCCAAAAGGTCATCGTCCTATCTGAAACTTTCACCGATCTATTTGTCAAAGGTTGCATATTGTTCTATTTGATGTTCTATTTGATGTTCTATTTTGATAGTTTAGAAAAGGATATGTACTAGTCCAGTGAGTAATATATTGAGCAGGGCTAAAGGTAGCAAGATTCTCCAGCCAAGATGCATGAGTTGGTCATACCTGAATCGAGGCAAAGTCCATCGGATCCACATATAAAAGAAAATAAAAAATATGATTTTAGCCAACAAAGCAAAAAAACCTAAAATGGTGATCACATTGGGGCTCAAGCCAAGATTATGCATGAAAGGAAAATTATACCCTCCAAAGAAAAAAGTAGCTATGACTGCTGAGGATATAAACATATTGATGTATTCAGCGAATAGATAAAATC
>JAYSTG010000638.1:0-6786 GCA_043719965.1 Saprospiraceae bacterium
TTAATTAATTAGCTGAAATTTTTCCAAGCCCTCTCTAACTCACTTGGTTAAAGTCAATTTAATCAAAGAAAGCAAAGTTGAATAAAAAAAGACCAAACAAGTTACTCTGGCATACATGTCGATGGCCTGGCCAAAGTTTAATTGTAAAGTAATCAAGAAGTTTTTCTTTCTATTTGCCGATGGCTTTAGCCAAAGTTGAATAGAAAAAGCCCCCCAACAAGTTATTTTTTTTATTTGCCGATGGCTTTAGCCAGCGGCAAATGGAAAAAGTATTTCGGCTTTAGCCACATTATCGGGGCATCCCAAAAGATATTTTCAGATTAAATCATTATTCTTTAGCCCTTCCATTTTCAAACTGAACCATTCTTGCTTTGGGATATTTTAGTTTGATTTTAGCAGTATTCATAAAATCATTAGCATCCATAGCCGTATTGAAATCACCCGTATTATAAGCATGTTTGCCATTGGGCAATTCTACATGTATTGCTTTGTATATTTTATAGACATCATGATTGACATTCAATAGTGTTTCTGAAATCAAAAGTTCTATTCGTATACCCGTAAATAGCCCATTAGTTGCCGAATCTGTATTACTCAAGGTATCTTTTACTTGATATGACTTCTGCTCTTGAAGGTCCTTGATGAGTTGTTCAGTATACTCCTCTTGTTTGATTTGTTCCAAGCTTTTTCGCTTGAATTGATTGGAAGTAAGTATTCCGATTACTTTGAGTTCAGTCCTGCGATTCACTGCATGTTCCTGATCTGAACATGTTATTCTATTCAAGCATTTATTGACAATTTTGGATTCTCCATAGCCTCGTGCGCTCAATGAAGCAGGTTCGATTTCACCGTTTTTAATTAAATAATCTACAGCAGCGCGAGCTCTTTTCTCAGACAATTCCATATTAGCTTGATCGAAGCCTCTCGCATCCGTATGGGATCCTAATTCCAATATAAGTTCCGGGTTTTGTTTTAATAAGTCAGCTACTTTTAAAAGTTCTTTTGCAGCCTTGGAGGCAATATCAGATTTATTTGATTCGTAATAAATATTTTTAAAGGTAAAAGTCTTATTTACATTGACGCTATCCATGACGATATTGGCTAAAAGAGTGCCCATCTCATGTCCTGAGGTAAGATTATCAGTTACTTCAGGTCGTAATTCTCCCAAACCATCAACACAAAGTATACAACCATTTACATTTACAAATATTTCCACCCTTTTGGCTAAAAACCCTGTCTTTCGAATCAACAAAGTATAATGATTGCCTTTTTCAAAGGTGTATTTAAAATGAGGTTCATGATGAGCTATCCATGCTGCTTCTACTTTGCGAGTAGTATTATTGTAGATGTCAATATCAGCATTCATGATCGCATCTACGGTCTGATTAGGGTCTTTCCGATTATTGGCAATGGTCATATCGAAGACATATCCCGGCTTACGCTGTAATTCTACTTTTAAAAATATTTTGTCTTGATCTGTAGTATTAAAATCCAGTACTTTCTCTACAAATAAATCTTTAAAGGCCATCAAACTGTATTCTTTATTAGCAGGCAAAGTGGCTTTAAACGAGCCATCCAATTCTGAATATATCAATGGAAAGATCTGACCCTTGATTTTGTCTTTTATTTTTATTTCTACCAAGTTTAAATAGCCCCTGTTATTCGACTCATATACATACCCTTCTATCATTTTATCTTGCCCGAATGTAATCGAGGAGCTAAGGAATAAAAGCCATAAAATCAAGTAAAGTCCTAACCTGTCTTTTTTATAAAATTTTGGAATGATCATATGGTGTTTTTATTAATTTGAGGGAAATTCATGTGGCTTATGATGTGCAAAATTAATAAATTCTCCTGGATCCTATTTAGCTACCTTTTTATGGGGTTTAATCAAAAACTAACGACCTTTAAAGGAAAAATGAAAAATATAGGAACATATAAACTATTAAAAATTGAGGAACCAGAAATAGGTATCATGGTCATCACTATAGATAGGCCACAAGCTTTAAATGCATTGAATCTTTCAGTTTTCAATGAATTGAAAATGGTTCTTAATGAATTGGCTGCCCTGCCTGTACGAGGAATCATCCTCACTGGATCCGGCACCAAGGCATTCGTGGCTGGAGCGGATATTTCAGAATTTTCGCAAATAGGAGTAGGAGAGGCCAAACAGTTTCTTTCATTAGGAAATACGGTAATGAATCAAATAGAATCTTTCAAATGCCCTATTGTTGCAGCTATTCAGGGTTTCGCGTTGGGAGGAGGATGTGAACTTGCTATGGCTTGCCATCTCAGGATAGCAGGTGAGCAAGCGCGATTTGGTATGCCTGAGGTCAATCTAGGAATATTGCCAGGATATGGAGGTACTCAACGATTGCCTTTACTGGTAGGCAAAGCTAAAGCAATGGAATTAATGCTTACGGGCGAAATGATTACTGCAAATGAAGCATTATCCTTAGGCCTGGTAAATCATGTGGTGCCTAGTGGAGAAGAAATTATAAAAGCTATCGAGTTGCTTAAAAAAATAATCGCCAAAGCGCCATTAGCTGTACAACACATCATCACTGCTGTCAATGCATCATCTAATCTTACCAACGGTATCGAAAGTGAAGGAGATCACTTTACCACACTTGCAGATACACAAGATTTTAAAGAAGGCGTATCTGCATTTTTAAGTAAAAGGAAACCTGAATTCAACGGATTATAATGCTAACTTCTTTTAGGTATTAAAGACCTGAAGAGTTTTCGATTCTTTTCAGGCCTCTAAATAAATTTCTAATTCTTCAGATCATTTATTTTTTTAAATAACGATACCTGGATCGCTTCTGCGGCTTTCTGATAAGGAGCCCAATCTTTTTCAAAAAAAGAATTGACTCGACCATTTACTGTATTTATTTGTTGTGAAACATTTTTTATGGCATTGGATGCATTGGGGCCAGGGGCACCTTCCGATGAATTGACGAATTGAGCAGTTCGTTGAAGATTGCCGACTAATCGATCAGCACGATCTATCCCTTTAAAATCTTCGGGAGTAAAAAATACTTCTAGTAAACCCTTTATCTTTTCTTCCACAGCCTTACCCATAGTAGTCATTTTTGATTTTGTGGAATCAGGTGCATTAGCCATGACATCATTGACCAATTTGAGAGAATTTCTGGCTTCTTTGATCTTATTCACCATAGTTGAAGTTTTTTTGACCAGTTCTAAGTATTCATCGATGGCTTTTTGTTTTTCCGATAAAGTAGTTAATGGAATATTTATTCTAGGATCGGGCTTTACGTTCACCCAAGACGAATCAGAATCTTTACCAAACTGTATTACAATTTTATATTTTCCAGGTAATATTTGAATACCTCCATGCTCTGCATTGGGATCTTGGGCTCCAAAAAAACCTCCACCTCCTTCACCGTCACCACCACCACCTTGGCCTGCAGTCAGTGAAGGAAATCTCTCTCCTTTACGATCTAGGTTCCAATAGACTTTATTTACGCCTTGTTCTAATTTCCTGGTAAGATTACGGATGATTTTGCCAAATTCGTCGGATATTTTTATTCTAACTTCATCAATACTTCCGCCTCCTCGTCTGATAGTCGAAGCGGTATCGGATTTCGGTTTGTCTTTGAGCCAGATGGAGAGCATAGCGCCATTTTGTTTATTGGTAGCAGCATATAATCCATCTGCACCAAAATGTTCGCCATCATAAGATCGAGTTTGTGCCTGAATAGCGTCTGGAATATCAAATAATCTTAAGTTTTTATCCAATATTTTTTTCTGTGTAGAAGCTATTTCACGAAGTGGTCGGATATCATCCAATACATAAAAAGCACGACCAAACGTACCAATCACCAAGTCATGATCTCTGGGGTGAATTTTCAAATCCGAAGTAGGCACAGCAGGATAATCGTTTGTCCATCGTTGCCAGGTGGTGGCTCCATCAAAGGATAGGAATAGCCCCTCATCCGTACCCAAGAAAAAAAGATTTGATTCTATTGGATCTTGAGTGATGCACCATATATAGCCATTTACTTTTTTCTCGTCGACTATTTTATTCCAAGTGTTGCCATAATCTTTAGTGGCAAATACCATGGGACGCCAATCATTTTGTCTGTAATTATTTACGACCACATAAGCTTCACCTGCATTTTTCGTTGAGGTTTCTATTTGTGGAATCCAAGCTCCGGAAGGCAAGCCTTGAATCTTAGAAGACATATTCATCCAGTTTTTCCCTCCATCTTTGGTAAGTTGTACATTGCCATCATCGGTACCTACCCAAATGGTATTTTGATCTATACTACTTGGAGCAATCGCTAAAATAGTACAATGATTTTCAGCGCCAGTAGCATCGATGGTCAATCCACCGCTTTTATCTTGATTCTGCTTCTTGGGATCATTCGTAGTAAGATCGGGTGATATGATCTCCCAGCTTTGGCCTAGGTCCATACTTTTGTGTACATATTGGCTACCATAATAAATTCCTTGATCAAAAAATGGATTTTGAGCTAAAGCTGCATTCCAATTGAATCGTATCGGCTTCCCTTCAGGATGTATTGGTCGTATCCCTTGGGTCTTTCCGGTTTCAGTGTCTACATATCCCAAACTTCCACCTTGAGACATAGCAAAAAGATAACGAGGATCATCCTTGCGAGGCATACAATCAAACCCATCTCCAAAAAACACCTCTTGCCACTCTGAGTTCCTTAAGCCGCTATTTTTCCAAACAGCACTGGGCCCTACATAAGTCCCATTATCTTGAAGCCCACCATATACTTTATAAGGTGTCTGCATATCTACATTGACATGATAAAATTGTCCTAGTGGCAGTCCACTCATGAATTGCCAGGTGTAACCGCCATCGCGAGAAATATATAATCCACCATCATTGCCCAATATGATATAATCGGGATTGTTAGGATCAATATAAAAAGCATGGTGATCGGGATGTATACCTCTCATATTATCGCTCACTGGTGCAAAGGTCCGGCCTCCATCTTCGCTCCTGTTAATCGATGAAT
This sequence comes from Saprospiraceae bacterium, assembly GCA_043719965.1. Lineage (GTDB taxonomy): Bacteria > Bacteroidota > Bacteroidia > Chitinophagales > Saprospiraceae > JADJLQ01. The sequence continues at coordinate 5,013 of JAYSTG010000638.1, forward strand.
ACAAGTTAAAAATTCTATTCTCATTTTTAGGATCCACATAGAGTTCAGCATAATAAAAAGGTCTATCTCCAATATTACGCTCAGAGACCAAAGACCATTTCACTCCACCATCTTCAGATTTATACAATCCATTTTTCTTTGCTTCTACCAAGGCATAGATGATATCGGGCTTGTTCGTTGCTATGGCTAAACCAATTCTTCCGAGTTCGCCGGATGGCAATCCATCTTTTTCTGTCACTTTAGTCCAGGAGTCACCACCATCCAAGGTGATATGTAGGCCGGACCCGGAACCACCGGAATTAAAAGTCCAGGGTTTGCGACCGTATTGCCACATTGCAACTATGATTTTATCAGGATTCGATGGGTCCATGATCATATCGGCCACACCTGTAGTATCATTGATGAATAGAATTTTACGCCATGATTTACCTCCATCCGATGTCTTATATACGCCACGATCAGGATTGGGGCCCCACGGTGACCCCAATGTACCGACATATAGTATATTAGGATGCAGTGGATTGATAAGTATTCGGTGTATAGTTTTAGTTTGAGTCAAACCCATATTGCTCCAGGTCTTGCCTGCATCCAAGCTTTTATAGATACCATTACCGGTATTCAATGAATTCCTAGGGTTTCCTTCGCCCGTGCCTGCCCAGATAATTTGAGGATTTTGAGGATTGATCGCCAGCGATCCAATAGATTGAATGTTTTGTTTATCGAAAATAGGAGTCCACTTGACACCACCATTATCAGATTTCCATACCCCACCAGCAGCTGCACCGGCATATATCGTGTTCGGATGATTAGGATGGACTGCGATGGCCGTAATGCGACCACTCATAGCAGCAGGACCTATGGATCTTGGTTTCATTGCTTTGAGCATATCTAGATTGACTGGTTGCGCAGTCATCAGATGGGTTATCATGGTTAAAAAAATGAGTAAGCGAGATTTCATATGTATAATTTTAATATTTGAGTCGGATAAACCGTATTCATGCATTATAAATGCAATGAATACCTCTTGTGGAGCTGACGAAAGTTATTTTCCATGATAAAATAACTTTATCAGGGTTAAACTGCAGACGATAATGTCTGCATCCTGATCGTAGCATCAGTGACCTGACCAATGAAAAATACTCGCCTGTCATAAACAAGTATGTAATGTGTCGGGCCCGACATCCAGCTAATTGAAGATGGCAGGCGTGCATTTTTCATTGCGTCAGCTCCTACGAGTCTGATACGACTAATAGGAGTCATCAGACCCTACGGGTAATCCATGCCTAATGCATGGATTGGGTTAAAAGTAATATTTCTATTGAGAATTTTAGTCATATGTTCAATGGATTTAAAAATTATTGTTTGTGCTTGGTTGCCTTTGTTTAATTGAATATCTTTAAGTCAATGAATTGGTACGAAATTGAAAATATTGAGAAAATCGATACTCCTGCTTTATTGGTGTATCCGGATAGAATAAAACAAAATATCATGCAAGCAATAAGTATGGTAGGGGAGAAGCCTGCTCGATTAAGACCTCATATCAAAACACATAAATCCAAAGAAGCCGCTCAAATGATGATCGATGCAGGTATCAGATCGTTCAAATGTGCTACGATCTCTGAGGCCGAATTATTAGGTTTGTTGAAAGCCCCGGATGTATTATTGGCATATCAACCTGTAGGACCTAAAATAAAACGGTTGATCCAATTGATCCAAGCTTATCCTGATACACTATATTCATGCGTTGTTGATAATCTTCGTTCAGCAGCCGACC
>JAYSTG010000639.1:0-2576 GCA_043719965.1 Saprospiraceae bacterium
AATCAAGGCAAGTGGTTTCCTTCCAACTATGATAAGCCCCATGTGATTAATGCTAATTATTTTGTCAGATTTTCTAAAATGACCAATTTGTCCTTAAACTTCACTTATAGTACAGGAAGACCTACAACTGCCCCTGTCGGAGTTTTTAATCAAGAAAACATATTCGATATAGCGATCTATTCTCAACGCAATCAGTTCAGAATACCGGACTATCATAGATTAGACATGGCTTATGCTGTGGGGCCATGGGGTAAAAAATCACTAGAGCATCAATTGGCTTTTTCAATTTACAATGTATATTCTAGAAACAATGCCTATTCTGTTTTTTTTAGACAAAATGCTTTTTTAAGAACTAGCACATTCCGGATATCAGTGCTTGGTGCTGCATTTCCATCTCTAAACTATAGTATTAAATTTTAAATGAAGATTAAGCAAATTCTAAAAATAGGGTGGATATTGATTTTACCTTTAAGCTGCATCGACGAGATTAACTTGAAAGTGGATCAAGTAGAGGAACGCCTAGTCATCGATGGACTCATTGCGGACAGCTTGAATCTTTATAAAATCAAAGTTAAATCAGCAAGAAACAAAGGGATCTATCCGATCACCAATGCTTCAGTAAGGGTAATAGATAATAAAGGGAGCAATTTTGTTTTTAAGGAAAACAAGGTTGAACAAGGGTCTTATGAATTAAGGATGAAAGGGGATGCTGGTCGCTCTTACCAGTTGGAAGTTATTACACCGGATCAGAAGACTATAAAAAGCTTACCTGGAATATTGGCAAAAGCTCCCAGGATGAGTGATATTTCCCATTCGGTGGCTAAACGGACTACGATTGACTTTAATGGCAGACAAGTACAGACAAAAAATATTTTCATAAAATCGCACGTGCTATTTGAAGCTGCGGCAGCTAAACCATTTTTAAGATGGCGGACATCAGGAGAATATGAATTTCATGAGCCTTCATTTATATCAGCTAAATATTGTTATGTTAAAGAACCTGAGCCGGATTTAAATAAACTTAATATTTATAGCCCCAATAGGCTTTCCGGCAATTTACTTGCTAATCAGGAAATTGTTTATTTAGATCTGGATACCCGATTTTCATTTATGTATTGTTTCCATATTCAAATGTTTAGTATGAATGAGCAGGAGTATTTATATTGGCGCAATATTAGTGATGTATTGACCAATGATGGTACTTTGTATGATGCGCCTCCAGGAAATGTAAAAGGTAATTTATTTAACCCCGATGATGGTGAGGAGCAAATTATAGGTTATTTTAGTGTATCCGGAATTTCTACAACCCGATATTTTGTCAGTACTCAAAGTTTGGGAGGTGACTTTGTCCAACCTCCTTGCGGATTCGGTAACAGAAATAACCCAGTTTGTGCAAATTGTTTAGTTCTTAAAAATAGTACTTTGACAAAACCGAGTTATTGGCCGTGATTATTTCTGATTGTGGCTTAATAATTGAAAAGGTAAGTTATTCCGTCCCACCAGCACAAAGTTCTGACCAGAAACCTTTATCGCTTTCAAATCTCTAATTTCACCTTCCAGATTGAGCCCATGCATTTGATTGTGAATAAATTTAAATTTTTTATTGATATATTTTAAAACTACTCCCCGGTTAGCATCAAACCTTCCTAGTTCCGGTTTGGAATGAACAAAATTTCCACAAAGCAAAGCTTCCATCTCACCATCCCGATCAAAGTCGCGGTACAAAATGGCATTTATAGGGGCTACCTGTGCTTCGATAGGTAAAGCAGTTAATTCAAATTTACCAAAGCCATGGTTTTTAATTAAACTACTTTCAAAGCGATATGCATACTTTTGAATTGCTCCCTTCCTTTGTTCCTTGGAAAATAATTGATTGTAAGTCATATCAGCATAAGTACTGTATTTGAGTATCTTTTTTTTAAGACTTGGGATCTGTGATGTCATGTCTATCTTGGAGTTATAGGGAAATGAAACTCCATCTTGATTGGTCCAGCAAAGGATAGGATCTACTGATTGATTTTGATCAAAATCTTTAATAAAAAGTTGAACAGGGTTGTTTATTCCTATAGGAATTCTAGAATTTAACCCCCAATTGCCGATGATATAATCATCTAGGCTATCTCGATCAATATCTATTACCGAAATGACATTCCACCAGCCTTCAGAGTTGGGTATACTTTGATCAAACACTAAAGAATTTCCATTGTTTTTATAGAATTGAATAGGCATCCATTCGCCTACGATTATTAAATCCGGTAGCTTGTCATGATTATAATCTGTCCATTGAGCATCTGTGATCATACCAGGAGATTTCAGAATTTCAGGAGTGACATCTACCCACCGACCAGCCAAATTCATCAATAAATAACTTCGTGGATTCAAACCATATTTTCTGGATACACTTCGGCCACCTGCAAATAAAAGCATGGGACGATCAGGATGCTTAAATAGCCTTAAGCAACTGACATTGGTATTGATGGGCGGTGCAAGCTGAGGGTTGGCGATCATTAGGCCTCGCCCGTCATTTAAATAAAGACGAGTAGATAACCCCTCACTGCCTTCTTCAAATTCATTTC
>JAYSTG010000640.1:0-6767 GCA_043719965.1 Saprospiraceae bacterium
TTTTGTTCATGTGCCTTTGTGCACAAATCGGTGTGATCACTTACGCGACCCTGTGCATTCGGATATTGAATCAATAGCCCAAATATCGATGGGTCGACAAGATCGCTTGGGTCAATAGATTTTATTCTGAGTTCAATGTTTAAATATTTAGCTCTTGTTTTCAAAACATCGATAGTCGGTAGGAATACTTGTTCATCGACTAAAAAAATATGTTTAGAGTGATCCGTTTTATTTGCATAATTATAAAATAGAATCATTGCTTCAGCCGCCGCCGTCCCTTCATCCAATAATGAGGCGTTTGCAATGGGAAGTCCGGTAAGGTCCGACACCATAGTCTGATAATTGAACAATGCTTCAAGCCTTCCTTGAGCAATCTCAGCTTGATAAGGAGTATACTGCGTGTACCAACCTGGATTTTGAAATATATTTCTCAATATCGGCGAGGGAGTATGCGTACCGTAAAATCCTTGTCCGATATAGGATCTGAAAACTTTGTTTTTTGCGGCAATAGATTTGATATGTCTCAAATATTGATGTTCATCCATTGCTTCCGGCAAATCTAATTCGACTCGCATGCGGATTGAATCTGGAATGGTCTGATCGATCAATGTATCGAGACTGGACACACCGATCGTGTCCAACATTTGATTTACTGTATCCTGGTCATTACCTAAGTGTCTGATTTCAAACTGGTGTGGATGGTACATATTTATTTAAATATTGTAGGACAAAAGTACAAAGTTGCCTACTGGAAATGGGCAAGAATATAGATTTTTTATATTTGATTTAATTAAATATTTTCACCACGTGACTGGTAAATAAAAGAGGCTCAACGTATGTCAAGCCTCTTTTGAAATTTGCCTATTGATGTAAGAAAGTTGTCCGATTATTTTAGTTCAAAAGCTTTTTTAATCTCTTTGACTTTATCCAGTTTTTCCCAAGTAAAAAGTTCTACTTTGACTTTCTTTACCTTACCATCCGGGGACTTAAAAGTTTTTTCGACAATCTGAGGTCTACGACCCATATGTCCATAAGAGGCTGTTTCACTATAGATAGGATGGCGAAGTTTTAAGCGCTTTTCAATAGCATAAGGTCGCATATCAAATATGTCAAGCAATTTATTTGCGATTTCCCCGTCAGTCATAGCCACTTTGGCGGTATTATAGGTATTCACATAAAGCCCCATAGGTTTTGCGACTCCTATCGCATAGGATACCTGAACTAGTACTTCATCACATACATCTGCTGCAACCAAATTTTTAGCAATGTGCCTTGTGGCATAAGCTGCAGATCGATCTACTTTGGATGGGTCTTTACCAGAGAACGCACCTCCTCCGTGTGCTCCTTTACCTCCATAGGTATCTACTATGATTTTCCTACCCGTCAATCCTGTATCACCATGTGGTCCACCTATGACAAACTTTCCAGTAGGATTGATATGATATTTGATTTGATTGGTAAACAGTTTTTGAATCTCCGGCTTTTGTTTTTTCTTAATTCGCGGAATCAAAATTTCGACCATATCCTTATAGATTTTCTTGGCCATCTCATCATCACCGGCAAAATCATCGTGTTGAGTTGAGATGACTATTGCTTCTATACGGATAGGTTTATTATTGTCATTATATTCAATAGTCACTTGACTTTTAGCATCGGGTCGCAGATACTTAATTTGTTTGTTTTCTCTACGCAATGCTGCCAATTCTATAAGGAGATTATGCGCCAGATAAAGTGGTAGAGGCATGTAATCTTCAGTCTCTCTACTGGCATAACCAAACATCATACCTTGATCACCAGCGCCTTGATCCTCACGATCTTTTTTATCAACTCCACGATTGATATCAGCAGATTGTTCATGTATAGCTGAAAAGATACCACAGGAATTGGCTTCAAACATATACTCGCTCTTGGTATACCCTATCTTACGTATGACTGCACGCGCAATCTCTTGTACATCAAGATACGTTTTTGACTTTACTTCTCCAGCTAATACCACTTGACCTGTAGTGACTAGAGTTTCACATGCAACTTTGGATTCAGGATCGAAAGCTAAAAAATGATCAATTAATGCATCTGAGATTTGATCTGCAACTTTATCGGGATGTCCTTCGGATACAGACTCAGAAGTAAAAAGATAAGCCATAAAAGTAGTTCTTGGTTAAAATTCTTATGAGAAAATAAATATCGGTGACAAATGTATATATAAATATTGAATATGATAAAAACTTAATAAGTTTTTATTTGATATTCACATATAATAAGGATTTGCCTTCTAGATAGCCTTCTAAAGTATCTCCAATCTGCACAGGTCCTACTCCTGCAGGGGTGCCTGTGTAAATCAAATCTCCTTTTAACAATTTAAAAAATCGAGAGGCATAGGATATGATGGAATCAAAATTGAAAATCATATCTTTTGAAGATCCACTTTGTACGATATGATTGTTTTTCTTAAGCTCAAACGCAATATTGGATTGATCCTTTAAATCTTGGATAGAAATCAATGGACTCAAGACCGCAGAATAATCAAAAGCTTTAGCTAACTCCCAGGGCAATCCTTTTTCTTTGCATCGATCCTGGATATCACGAGCGGTGAAATCAATGCCCAATCCTATCTTATCATAGTATTCATGAGCAAACTTTGGGTCAATAGATTTGCCGTTTTTGTTGATTTGAATCACTAACTCCAGTTCGTAATGTATATTTTTACTAAAATCCGGATAAAAGAACGGACGCTGATTGATCAATAATGCTGTAGATGGCTTCATAAACAAAACCGGCTCGGTAGGTACCGGATTATTCAGTTCCTTGGCATGGTCGATATAGTTTCTACCTACACAAATTATTTTCATAGAATGTATTGTAAATCAAGGTATAAAATGTTTTCGTTGATATCAAGTTTAACTTTATTCGTTGAATATCCATTCTCTTCGCTACAAAATCATTAATCCCACAGCCTCTTTGATTTCATCCAAATTAGTTTTAGCTCTTTTTCGGATTTCTTCAGAACTTGACTTGATCAATTGCTTATATTGCTTTTTATCGGCTTGAATCAAGGCCATTCGATCCCGCATTGGATCACTTATTTGCACCAATGCATTGCCTACGACTTCTTTTAATTCGGAATACTTTAATGTACCTGCATGGTAATGATCTGTCAATTCCTTGTATTGTAGTTCCTGACCAGATGCCTTAAGCAAACAAAAAAGATTTTCCACTCCAGCACTCATTTTACCCGGCTCCTCAGTTCCTGTATCGGTCACGGCTGATTTGATTTGTTTTCTTATTTGATCTGCCGATGCAAATACACTGATGTTATGTTTTTCTCCAAGACTTGCACTCATTTTTTTAGAAGGATCTGCCGTAGACATGACCTTCGGTATTTCCGTGAATAATGCTTCTGGTATTGGCAAAAACTCTTTACCTATGATCGTATTCATTCGTAAAGCTATATTTCGCGTCAGTTCCAGATGTTGCTCCTGGTCCTTACCTACAGGTACATACTTCGGTTTATAGATTAATATATCTGCAGCTTGTAATACGGGATAGGTAAATAAACCAACGGATACAAAAGCATCTTTATCTTTTTCACTTGCTTGAGTAGTCTTATCCTTAAACTGAGTCATGCGTTGAGTCTCACCATAGCTGGCAAAACAATTTAAGATCCATGCCAATTCAGTATGTTCTGGTACCAATGATTGAATAAACAAATGTTTGGGATCTATACCGCAAGCCAATAAGCCAAAAATACCATTCCAAGTAGCCTCCCTTAAAGCGTTGGGCTTGTATGGCATGGTCATAGCATGATAATCTACTATGCCATAAAAACAATCATAGGAAGACTGAAGCTGTACCCAATTTTGAACTGCTCCAAAATAACGCCCAAAATGCAAGTTTCCCGTAGGCTGCATACAAGAAAGTACACGATCACGAACAACTAGGGCTGAATCCATAAAATGAATGATTAATAGGCGGCGATGGCCGAAATCTCAACTTGAACAAATTTCGGTAGATTGCTGACCTCTATGGTTTCTCGGGCAGGGGCTGTGCTTTCCGGGAAATATTGTGCATAAACTGCATTGATACGTGAAAACTGATTCATGTCTTTAATAAAGACCGAACATTTCACTACGTGCTCAAAAGTCAAACCTGATGCTTCTAAAATAGCCCCAAGATTTTTCAATACTTGATGCGTCTCCGCTTCCAGAGATTCATTCATCAATGTACCATCGAGAGGGTTGATACAGATTTGACCAGAAATATATAGACAACCATTGGCTTTGATGGCCTGATTGTAAGTACCTATTGGCAATGGAGCCTGGTTAGTCTTGATGACTTCCTTCATACGTATTATTCAGTCACAGCTGACTTTACTAATACTCTACCTTTGTAATATAGGTCCCCATCATGCCAATAAGCACGATGTCTCAAAAAGGATTCACCAGTAGTTTTACAAATAGACACATTCGGCAATTCAGCCTTGTGGTGCGTGCGTCGTTTGTTTTTTCTGGATCTAGAGATCCTTGTTTTTGGATTTGGCATGACTTACTTTATTTAACAGCTATTAATTCAATTTTATGTTTTTCAAGTCGTTCCAGATAGAATCATCTAACGCTGGTTTGACATCAAATTCCTCAAGCTTTTTTAACACATCGAAATCACATTGTTCACCTCGGCAGTCATATACATTTGTGAGTGGTTTTGCTAGTGAAATCAATTCAAATATCACCCTTGAAGCATTCCATTCGGATGTTTTGGGATCAAGATAGATCACTTCATCACTATCTTCTCCAACTTCAAATTTCAAGATCAATTGTGTACGATGTCGTATCGGAAGATCAATTTCCGCGAGGCAACGATCGCATGAACAAGCATAACTACCTTTAATATCAAACACTATAACTGCCATATCCACTTTTCGGTCCAAAAGGATTTCAATTTCAAACCTACCTTGGTCTATGGGAGAGTTTTCAAAATGTTTAAAAAACTCTGCATCCACCACGTATCGATAGATATGATCTTCCGGTTTCAAGCCAGATAATGGTATGGTATACTCCTTCAATGCTTCCATGAAAAAGATCTATTCCCTATTTTCGGGACGCAAATATAGAGATTATTTGAGAACTAATCTGCAATTCTAATTGCCTATTGATCAAAAACTTAGTTCAAGGGATTAAAGCCCATTTTTATTTAAACAATAATTATTCTTAATGCTTAATTAATTAACAATCAATTTATTAACAATATAATATCACGGTTGCATAATTACTTTAGTTCCAGTTTTGGCTCCATCTAGATAGTCTACAAAGGGTTGGTTCCTGTATCTCACACCTGTTGCTCGATACAAAGCATTACCTATTGCCCCACTTATAGGTGGCAGTGCTGGCTCTCCCAGGCCGGTGGGATCGATATTGTTTTTTACATAATGGACATCAACTTCTGGTATATCGGCCATACGAATCAGCTTGTAACTATTGTAATTGCTTTGTTCGGGTACTCCATCTTTAAATGTCAATCGACCAAACATCGAAGTACCAATACCATCGACAATGCTACCCACGATTTGATTTTTTGCGCCGCTTTGATTGATAAGGATTCCACAATCTACAGCGCAATATACTTTTTGAATTACAGGTTTACCTTTTACTTTTATTACTTCCGCTACCTGAGCTACATAAGTCGAATGAGAAAAATAAACACTAAACCCTCTGTATACGCCTTTTTTCTTTTTATACCATTGAGATTTTTCCGCTACCAAATCGATGACTGCTTTGAATCGATCTGGTTCATACAGTACTTTCCCCACAGGATTGGCTTTGGCTTTGGCAATCCAATCCAATCTTAATTTGATCGGATCCTTACCTGCAGCTTCCGCCACTTCGTCAAAAAAGATTTGTTCAGCTCCTGCTAGGAAATTCGTGATCGGAGCTCGCCATGGACCCGTAGTGATTTCAGACTTATAATCAGAAGATTCAATTAATACATTGGAAATAGCTCCTACCGGGAAATTATTTTCTCTCACAGGGCTACCACTATTCATACCAGCTCCGCGGACATGGAAGGCAATCATATTGCCTTCTTTGTCTATGGCCGCTCTAAACTTATATTTACAAGCCGGTCTATAGACGCCAGCCGTCATATCATCTTCTCTAGACCAAGTAACCTTCACAGGAGATTTGATCAGTTTAGATAGTTCACCAGCCTCTAAGGCATAATCATTGTTTAGTCTTCGGCCAAATCCTCCACCCATTTTAGTCATCTCCATAGATACTTTTTCCGGAGCGAGGTTGGCAAGTTTAGCTACACCATTTCTAGCATTTTCAGGTGTTTGGCTTGGACCTACTAATTCTGCGTAATCTTCTCGGACATCTGCAAAGAAATTCATAGGCTCCATACTATTATGAGGAACAAAAGGGCATTGGAATTAGGCTTCCACTATTTTTGCAGCTGATTTGAATGCTGCCTCGATATCACCATCTGCACGTTTATTGTCCATCTTGCCAGTCTGTATCATCTCAGCAAAGATTTTGTCATGCATCTCTGAGCTTTCGAGGTCTTTTTCTTTATCCCAAACTATTTTCAATACTTTACGGGCTTTCATGATCTCCCAAGTAGTTTTACCTACCACTGCAACTTTATTATTAAATGAAACTACATCGACAATACCTGGCATGGCCTTAGCTTCTGTCGCATCGAATCCTTTTAACTTCAATCCAAATGCTGGTGGTCTCACGATCATAGCATTCAACATACCAGGTTTCATATAATCT
>JAYSTG010000065.1:0-5669 GCA_043719965.1 Saprospiraceae bacterium
GCGGATAATAGTAATATCCACATCGAGTTAATGGATTGCCACCAGGTAGAAGGAAATTCTTGCCCGAACACACTATTGTCTGTATTTCTATCTGCAAATAAGGTCAAGGTGCTTCCAGCTTGCTCAAATGCGCCCCAAAACAAGGCTGCTGCCAGATAAAAAATTATGATAGCGACTAATCTTTTCTTCTCTTCTCCATCAAACCCGCCTGTAGTGAATAAAAAGAAAAAATAAACAAATGGTATCACTACTAATAAGATACCCATCAAATCGGATAGTCCCGTGACGGTAATCAGATAAAAACCAGTCAGATGTAAAATAGCCAGGAGAGCTATAGCCCCGGCTAACCAAATGCCGGCTTTAGATAGGGTCTTATTATTTGAAGCAGCATCACCTTGAAGTTCGATGGTTTTGAGTCCTGCATTTCCCAAAAATTTGGCACCCCACTTAAATAAAATCAATCCGAATATCATCCCTACGCCAACAATTACAAACCCCATATTCCAATCTATTCGTTGACCTACATAACCGGCCAACAAAGGCGCAATAAATGCCCCAAGATTGATCCCCATATAATATATAGAGAATGCGCTATCCCGTCTTGGATCGTCCTTGCTATACAATGACCCCACCATAGTAGAAACATTGGGTTTTAGTAATCCAGTACCAAGGCAATTGAGTAAAAGCCCTGCATAAAATCCTGGTTTGCCAGTGGTAAGTCCGATCAATAGATTACCAGCGGCTATGATCACACCGCCCCAGAATACTGAATTTCGAGCTCCCAAAAACTTATCGGAAACCCAACCACCCGGCAAATTCGTGATATATACACCAGAGACATATAGTGCATATAAGGCCCCTGCCTCTGCTACAGACATTTCAAGTCCAGGATTTTGGCCTGTTACAGAAGCAGTCATATATAATATGAGTAAGGCTCTGCCTCCATAGTAGCTAAAGCGTTCCCACATTTCTGTACCGAATAGGATCGCTAACCCATTGGGGTGTTGTTTAAACTGGGGGATGACGATCACCGCTAAAAGGACAAAGAATGCAATAAGTCCGATATACATCATAAGGTTTAAGATTGGTTATTAAGATTTAAAAATAGACAATTATGCAGGAATGGAAAATATTTTTGATCGCGGGGATTACGATGTATTCCCAGAAGATGTTTTAAATACCAACAATCTAAAAAAATGCTTTTCAATTATAAAAGATACTTTAGTAATTCAGTTTTTTGTAGTAAATAGTGATTATGTTCTTAAAAAACGGTATATTTGTCAGTTAATTGGAATGAATTATATAAAGTTTAGACGAAAACTTAAAGAGCAAAAACTCTTTTCTACAAAAGACTTGGCCCAAATATGGCCAGAATTCAATCTTGATAATCTCATAAATTGGCAGGACAAAGGACATATCATCAAACTTCGAAATAATTGGTATGGATTTCCAGACTTATTACATTCAGAAGCTGATTTGAATTTAGTAGCCAACCGATTACGTTTCCCTTCTTATGTTTCATTGCAAAGTGCACTCCGACACTATAACTGGATACCAGAAAGTGTTTTTTCTGTAACATCGGTGACATCACTAAAACCAGCATCATGGATCACCCCTATTGGTCATTTCACATATCGTTCTATAAAACCAAGCTTATTTTTTGGGTTTACATCGATCAAATCGAATGAAATTTCTTACCGAATCGCCGATCCGGAGAAAACGTTGATTGATACATTATATTTTAACTCTAAACTTGCCAGTATCATCGATTTTGAACAAATGCGATTCAATCAAGTTGAGATAAACGCTATTTTAAATCGAAATAGGTTAGAAAATTATTTGTCTATAATTTCCTCGAAGTCTTTGAACAAACGAATTGCTGCATTTCATAAATATTTGGAATTATGATTAGCCTCACGGAGATTGCGAATTATTTCCCAGCTCATCTAAAGTTGAATAAACAATCGATGTTGCGAGAATATCTTCAGTGTATAATATTGGAAATAATATATCAAGGTCCATTTGCTGATAAGCTTTGTTTTTTAGGAGGTACATGTATCCGTTTGGTTCATAATAGTGGTCGATTTTCAGAAGACCTTGATTTTGATCATTTTGGAATGACGGAGATTAATTTCACCTCAGTGGCAGATCATATCAGGAAAAGCCTAGAGCTCCAAGGTTATATGGTAGAAGTTGGCACAGTCCATCGAGGGGCTTTTCGGTGTAATATTCGATTTCCGGGATTATTATTTGAACAAGGATTGAGTGGCCATAAAGAAGAAAAAATCTTAATCCAGTTGGATTCACAAAGCCAACGTTTTGATTTCAAGCCTGAAACAATACTCTTCACCAGGTTTGGTGTATTTACCAGGCTAAGTATCACACCTCCAGATGTTTTGTTGTCCCAAAAATTATACACTATTGTGAATCGACCTCGTGCAAAGGGGCGAGATTATTATGATGTAGTGTTTTTGTTATCACGTGGTTACAAACCAAATTATGCTTATTTATCTACTAAAATGGATATTGAACACCCCAATGCATTAAGAGAAATTATTAGAAAAAAATTGGATCAGGTTGATCTTGATCAATTGGCGATAGATTTACAACCTTTTTTATTTGTTTCTACGGATGATCGAAGAGTCAGATACTTCCGTGAATTTTGGGAAGGAGTACAATTGTGAATCCTGGAAAAAATGAGCTAAATCTTATTTTGAGGTGCTGGGACTAAAGGGTATTTATCACATTTAGATTGAATTTTTGATTGACAAATATGGATTTGATTATGAATTAATTGCTCCGCAGAATTGCTGATGAATTGATGGCTTGATTTCCCCCTTCGGAGGGGGTAGGGGTGGACGAATCCATTATTACAATTATCTTTATCATCCTATGCATAAAGCCAATTCATCGAACAACTATTTTTATAATAAGGAACTCAACCCACTAGCCCGTACATTGAAGAAACAATTGACCAAATCAGAAACTTGTATGTGGAAATATTTGCTGCAAGCAAAACAATTTCATGGTTATTCATTTAGAAGACAACGACCAATTCTAAATTTTATAGTTGATTTCTGTTGTTTGGAGTTATTACTTATTATTGAAGTTGATGGCATTACTCATGAATGTAATTCTGCAATTGAAAAGGATAGCGAAAGAGATCAAAAATTAGAAGAAATTGGTTTTAGTGTGCTCAGATTCTCTTCTTGGGAAGTATTGAATAGAATGGTAGACATAGATGTACTATTGACAAACTGGTTGATAAAAAAACTCCACCCCCTACCCCCTCCGAAGGGGGAAATGCACCCCAATTAAGAGATCTATGGATTTTGGAAAGCGGTACCTTATAATTTAAAGTTGAATTGTCTCCTAGCACCTCAAAATAAGATTTAGCCAAAAAATGAGACTACCTTCCTCTCTACCAATTCCTGGCTATCTTCGCACCCTATGGATATCATTGATTTTGTACTCCACATTGACCAGCATCTACAAAATTTTGTAAGCCAATATGGTACTTTGGTTTACGCCATATTATTCTTGATTATATTTTGTGAAACCGGATTAGTCATCACCCCTTTATTGCCAGGTGATTCCTTACTCTTTGCAGCTGGAGCTTTGGCAGCTAACCCATCCAATGGCCTGCAGGTTTGGATCATCATCCCACTCTTGATAGTCGCTGCTTTATTAGGTGACAATACCAATTATTTTATTGGTCGCTATCTTGCTAAAAAAGGAGCTGGCGCCAAACTATTTGGAATTTTTACGATCAAACAAACATACATAGATCAGACCCATGCATTCTATGAAAAGCATGGGCCTCAAACTATCATACTCGCCAGATTCGTCCCTATCGTCAGGACTTTTGCCCCATTTGTGGCAGGAATAGGTTGCATGACTTATAGTCGATACATTAAATTTTGTATACTTGGAGCTATTCTTTGGGTCACGGCGGCCACCCTAGCAGGATACTTTTTTGGAGGCTTGCCTTGGGTAAAGGAACATTTCGAACTGGTAGTTTTGGGCATTATTTTTATTTCAATATTGCCAATGATAGTGGCATATCTCAGGAACCGGAAGAAATAAAGGCGGAATTCGATTAAATTTGTAAAATGAATACGGTCATCAAAGAAGCAAATCGATATCTGGCAAATGCTAAAGCCTTATTGACTGAAAAGGCAAATCGAACGAATGGAGTATACCAAGATAAAAAATATGTAAAAATGGCTGGGCATACGGCCTATTGTGGTGTTCTATTTGCCTTGGACCTATTGGTGCCTCCCGCTAAGAAATCAGCTCGTAAATCTGTCGAATATTACAGAACTTTTTTGGCTAAATATGACAAAAAGATGTTGGTAGAATTCAATAACCTGTATGATACGTTGCATTTGAGCTTAGGATATGATGGAAATACGGATGCAGGTATTGCAAAAAGAGGACTGCAAATGGCCAAAGAGTTTATTGAAAAAATTGGAACTCGATTAAATTAATTTGTTTAATATTTACAAGATGAAAAAATTAATGTTCTCAAATATTTTGGTGATCAACATTCTGATTCTCATTGGAAGTATTAGTCCATTACACGGACAAATAGGGGTAGGTGCAAAGCCCATAAAGGGTGCAGAAATGTTTTTTGATGGTACTCGTAAAATGTTAGATGAAGAGTGGCAGTATTGGAAAGGACCCGGATTGGCAACGACACTCCCTCTAAAGTGGGCTATTGTCAAAGACCCAGTGGATCAGGGCACGGTTGTGAGCAGCAATGATCCCACTGCAGCCGGGGGCAAATATGGAACTGCCGATATGGTCACCAAAGAAAATTTTCGGGATTTTCGACTGCATATCGAATTTTTTATTGCCCATCCCGGAGGCAACAGTGGAGTTTATCTACAGAATCGTTATGAGATTCAGGTGTTGGACGGAGATTCGACTAAGCATGGACTTGCCACGGTGATCAATGAAACTGAATCACCCTATTTTGCTTATAACGGAGCTGGCGCATGGAATGCCTATGACATTGTGTTTAGAGCCGCGCGTTTTGTGGAAGGCAAGAAAACTGAAAAAGCAATAGTGACGATGTATTTCAATGGCAAAAAAGTGCATACTAACCAAACTATAACCCAAGTATGGGGCGGCAAAAACTCTGGAGTAGATGGTGGCAATGATGGCGGTAAAGGAATTACGGATACCCCTCAGGGCTTAAAGTTACAAGCTGAAGGTCATGATGTTTTATACCGAAATATCTGGATAAAGGAACTCAAATTAAAAAAAGCGAATACTGATTTTTAACCACCTTGTGCCTCATTTTGGGTGCTAAGTTGGCCAGTATTGTACAATTTTTTTTCTCAAAAAATGCACGCTTCGCTCTAGTTGTGCCATACCATCCACACCATCTTCTATGCTGATCCAACCATTAAAACCTACTCGTTTCAATTCAGAAAATATCGCGTCATAGTCATTAAGTCCTTTACCGATTTCACCATGACTCAATCGCTGTGCATAGCCTTGAGCTCCTCCTTCCTCTTTCCTAAGGTCATCTATGGTACCTTCCTTCAGATATCGATCGCTGGCATGCATCGTGACTACACGATCTGAAATCTTATACAATAATTCGAGAGGATCTTCCCCAGCCAGATAGGTATTGCTTGGATCATAATTGACACCAAAAT
>JAYSTG010000641.1:0-19604 GCA_043719965.1 Saprospiraceae bacterium
ATATTATATCCAATGAGCTTGGCTCAAGCCTCAAATTAAGCTCTGGACCAGTCATAGAAAGACCTGGAGATTTGGCAGGATTACTTACTAACTTGAATACAGGCGATGTATTATTCATTGATGAAATTCACAGACTCAATAATATCGTAGAAGAATATCTGTACAGTGCAATGGAAGATTATCGTATAGATATTATGATCGATTCTGGTCCGAATGCCAGAAGTGTACAAATCAATCTTAATCCATTCACCTTAATAGGAGCGACTACCAGGATGGGCCTTCTGACATCGCCTTTGCGAGCTCGTTTTGGGATCAATTGCCATCTGGATTATTACGATTTGAAAACATTAATCGGAATCGTAAAACGATCAGCGGCTATTTTGAATATTCCGATTTTAGATGATGGCGCTTCCGAGATCGCTCGTCGTAGTAGAGGTACTCCTCGAATCGCTAATGCATTATTACGCCGCGTCCGGGATTTTGCAATGGTAAAAGGAGACGGGAAAATCACAATCGATATCGCTAAGTTCGCTTTACATGCCTTGAATATTGATGAGTATGGATTGGATGAAATGGATAAAAGGATTCTCAATACGATCATTACAAAATTCAAAGGCGGACCTGTTGGCCTTAGTACTATCGCAACGGCAACAGGGGAAGAACCCGGTACGATAGAAGAAGTATATGAACCATTCCTCATCATGGAAGGCTTCATGCAACGAACACCTCGTGGTCGTGAGACTACACTTAAGGCCTATAAACATTTGGGCATTGCTCCTCCAAACACTGGAGTATCATTATTTGATTGAACTAGAAGCATCGACATCATGGAGGAGGATGAATTTATAAATCCAATCGATAAAAACCTGGTGGTTATAAATCCAGGAAGTTTACCCTATGCCCATCATATTGGATCGGCTGTGATTCGACCTGATGATCTAGGCAAGGTAAAAGGTATAGCTATGAAATCTATGTATCAGCAGACTGATATTCAATTGCAACAGATCAAAGATCAAATAGAACTGCTAATCCACCAAAGTCAAAATATTCAATCCAGAATTCAAGTCTCCGAACAAATCTATCAAGCTGCCGTAGGTTTTGATCCAGTCATTAACCATGTATATCACCTCTATGCTAAAAAAGCAGATGGAGTATGGGTTTTGTCTATGGTTGCTCCTCCTGAATGGGGTAGGAAGCAACCTTATGAATATCTAGCGACAGTCAGACTGATGGCTGATCATACCTGGGAAGTATTATCCACCAGGGAAGAATCGACATTAGTGAGACCCAAATAATGTTATCGCCATTTTGGGTTTAATCTATGCCAAAAGTAAGGTAGCCGCCTTTAAATTTATTATCATAATCAGGGTTGACGGCTACGGTAATGTACTGTTTTCCCTGTACTCCGAATGAAGTAGGAATGGATGTAGCCGTTCCAGGCAAGACATATTCCCATAAGACTTTGCCATTGGATTGATCAAATGCTCTTAGCTTCTTATCCCCTGTAGTGCCAATAAAAATAAGACCTCCGGCAGTTGCGATTCCGCCCCCTCTATTGAAATCACCTGAATTTTTGATACCTAATTTTAATAATTTATCATTTTCTCCAAGGGGTACCTGCCATAGGTTTTCACCTTTATTCAGATCTATCGCTGTCAATGTACCAAATGGTGGCTTGATCGCAAAGATGTTACTAGTGTCTTTATAAATGTCATATCCAGCAAAACTATAAGGTTCTTCGCTTTCAATTAAATTTTCGGAAGCATGAATATTCTGTTCAGGCTTGCCTTTTAGATAGGCTATAATATTATTGATTTGTTGAGCAGGAAGATGCTTAAATGCAGGCATAGGGCCTACGCCTTTTCGAATGATGTTTTCAAGTTTGTTTTCAGTAAATACTTTTGTTTTTTGGGTGATATCTGGAGCGATAACAGATCCTTTTTTATCCATCCCATGACAATTACTGCAATACAATTTGAAGAGAGCTCCTCCAGTGAGATTATTGTTCTTGATCAGGTTTTTATTTTCAATCAAAGCTAAATACCAGGGCAAATCATTCGCATTGACAAATAGGACATTGCTTTTTGTATTTACAGATGCACCTCCCCAGTTACCACCTCCATGAGCAGTAGGTACTAATAAGGAACCCATTAGTCCAGGTGGTTCATAAATACCTGTTTTATATCCATGTTTTTTAATCTCATCCTTAATGTATTGAGTAGAAGATGGAGTTGCATCACTAAAATACTCTGGTCTAAAACCTTGCCTTGCAAACGGAGGCGGCTGGACAGGAATTGGTTGGGTAGGCCAAGGTCTTTCTCCCGGCATCGTGCTCACGGTATCAACTGGAACTTCTTCGATAAGGAATAAAGGCTCTCCAGTTTCGCGATTGAACAAAAATAAATAACCCATTTTAGTGACCAAACCTACTGCATCTATATCCTTGCCACCATGATGTACGGTCATAAGATTTGGAGGAGAACCGTTATCTCTATCCCACAGATCATGGTGGGTAGTCTGGAAATGCCAGATTCGCTTGCCTGTGTTTGCATCCAAGGCCAAAAGGCAATTCCCAAATAAATTTTGCCCTGGTCTATCGGCACCATAAAAGTCAAATGATGGTGAGCCCGTGGGTACATAAACAATACCTCTTTTTTCATCCAAAGCCAAACCAGCCCAACAATTAGCTCCTCCATTTTTCTCTCTAGGATTAGGCCCCCAAGTATCAGCACCAAACTCACCTGGTTTTGGTATCGTGTGAAATATCCACTGCAATTTGCCGGTAATTCGATTGAATGCTCTGATATCTCCAGAGATTGAAGGTAATTCGTCAGGCACTTTGCTACCCACTATAAAAAAGTCCTTGAATATAACTCCTGGAGCATTGCTGGTGACGAAGATTTTATCTGATTTGGTAGTGTCAAATTCAAGCCCTGTATAAAAATCTACTTTCCCAAGCTCTCCAAAACTTTCTACTAGTGTACCATCCACTGCATGTAGGCAATATAATGTAGATCCAAAAATAAAATAGACTAAGTCTTCTAGTTCATTTTTGGCTTTATAATAATTAATAGACCTTGACCAATTGTATACGTTACTACTATCGGGTTTAAATTGCCACAGGCACTTACCGGTGGCAGGATTCAATGCTGCAAGATGATTAGATGGCAATATCACTATCATTTTACCCCTGACCACGATAGGATTAAAAAATAGTCCTGATCCATTTTCTATAGAATCTTCATAGGTCCATACTTCTTTTAATCCACTTACATTGTTGGTATTGATTTGATCCAATAATGAAAATTTTGTATTGTTCAAATCATGATTAAAATATGCCCATTCCTCAGGATCATACTTGACCTCAGGTGTTTTACATGAAAAAAATAGGGAATAAAAAAATAGGGATAAACAAAAAAGTAAGTATGAAGATTTAAATAAACGTGATTTCATAATACGTGATGATGATAAATATAAAGTAATTAAAGTAATATATGAAGATTGAACAGGCCATCAGCAAAAGCTTAATTCAGATCCACAGACCAATCCTTTCCTTCAAGATGGACTTCAATATTTTCTTCCATGGTCGTCGAAAGCGAGAGCCCTACATAATCTACATGAATAGGAAATGACTTATGCATCCGATCCACTAATACCGCTACCTCCACCTTCTTAGATAAGACTTTTAATAAAGGGATCATTGCATAAAATAAAGTACGACCGGTATTGGCTACATCATCTACGACAATTATGGTTTTTTTGTCCAATTGGGTTTGATCCAGTTCTATTGATACCTCTTGAGACAAGGGAGCCGCTGGATTTAGTTTTATCCTAGTGAGTACAATAGTTGTGGGGCCAAATCTTATGATTTCAGCCCGGATCAATTCGGCAAAAGCATAGCCTTTATTATTTATTCCAGCCAATATGATTTCCTTGACATCTGAATTTTTCTCCAGTATTTCTATAGCCAGCCTTTTTATTTTCTGTTTTATTTGACTTTCGTTCAAGATTTTCATTTTTGTGGCAAGTTGAATTTGTAATTTTATGCAAGTTAGAATTTTTAAGCTTTATGATATCTATTCTCTTATTCGTAATTCTGTCTGTAATTGGGTTTGGCTTTGCCTTTAAAAATTATAAAAAGATCTTCAGAAATATTGGATTGGGTAAGCCAGAAGGCCCATTAGATCGACATCCTGCTAGAGCTAAGAACATGATATTGATGGCCCTAGGGCAAAAAAAAATGTTTAAACTCTGGAAACCTGCCATATTACACTTATTTATATATGTTGCATTTTTATTGACTCAAATCGAACTCATCGAAATTTTGTTAGATGGTTTATTGGGTAAACATAGATTGTTTTCATCTTCCTTAGGTGGGTTTTACACTTTTCTTATTTCATTTATTGAAATCTTATCCATCCTTGCTTTAGTGGCCACCGTGATTTTTCTATGGCGAAGAAATGTGCTCAAATTAAATCGGTTTCACAAACCAGAAATGAAAAATTGGCCTACGTTGGATGCCAATCTCATATTGATCGGTGAGATTATACTCGTATCAGCTATCATGACGATGAATGGCGCAGAACAAGTACTCAAAATAAAGGATACCGGATTTGAAACGCATGCGGGGAGATTTGTCATTAGTCGTTGGCTTGGTCCTTTCTTATTAGGTGGATTTAATGTCGAGACACTCCATATTTTAGAACGATTGGGTTGGTGGTTGCACTATATCATAGTATTAGGGTTTATTAATTATCTGCCGTATTCTAAACACCTCCATATTTTTCTTGCTTTTCCCAATACTTATTTTGCTAAATTGAGCCCACGAGGAGAGATGGATAATATCCCTGTCGTCATGAATGAAGTCAAATCAATGCTTGGCTTGCAACCAGAGACTTTATCAAATAATTCTACTGAGTTACCAGAATTTGGAGCCAAGGACATTTTTGACCTCCCCAAAAGAGTGATTCTGAGTGCTTACAGTTGTACAGAATGTGGTCGATGCACTGCCGTATGTCCAGCAAACCTCACAGGTAAAAAACTGTCTCCAAGAAAAATCATGATGGATATCCGAGATAGAAGTGAGGAAATAGGCAATACATTGGATGTTGGAAGTCAGCACATAAAAACTTATGATGATGGGAAGTCTTTATTTTCGTACATCACACCGGAAGAAATTCATGCATGCACAACCTGTCAAGCCTGTGTGGAAGCCTGTCCAGTGATGATCAACCCTATGGAACCCATACTTGAGCTTAGAAGGAATGAAATACTAAGTCAGTCCAAAGGCCCTGCCCATTGGACAGCGATGTTTAATAGCTTAGAAAACAGTGGATGTGTCTGGCCCATGGCAGAAAGCAGAACCTCATGGACTCATTAATCTAAATTGAAAGCAAGCAGAACATGGAAAAAATAAAAACGATTGCGGAATGCAATGCTGCCGGAGAAAGCATTGATGTATTGTTTTGGGTGGGATGTGCAGGAAGTTTTGACTCCAGAGCTCAGCGAGTAACTCAAGCGTTTGCCCGACTCATGCAAATTGCAGGAGTGAAATTTGCTATTTTAGGGGAGGAAGAAAAATGCAGTGGGGATCCCGCCCGACGAGCGGGAAATGAATTTCTATTCCAAATGCTGGCACATCAAAACATTGAAACATTTAAGCAATATGAATTTAAAAAAATAGTGGCTACCTGTCCCCACTGCTTCAACACGCTAAAAAATGATTATCCTATATTGGGAGGAATGTACGAAGTCGTGCATCATACCAAATTCATTAATGAGCTGATTAAACAAGGACAACTTAAAATAAATCCTGCTGCTACCGAAAGTGTGACTTATCATGACTCCTGTTATATAGGAAGAGTCAATGGTATATACGGCGAACCTAGGGAAGTGTTGCAAGCTTTTAATATTGAGATCAAAGAAATGAACAGGATAAAAGCCAATGGATTATGTTGTGGTGCTGGCGGAGCACAAATGTTTAAAGAAGACGAGCCAGGTGATAAACGAATCAATGAGGAGCGTATTGAGGAGGCATTATCTACAGGGGCTAAAAAAATAGTAAGTAACTGTCCGTTTTGCCTGACGATGCTCACCGACGGTGTAAAAGCAAAGGAAAAACAGCAAGAAGTAATGGTCTTTGATCTTGCTGAACTGATATTGGATCAAAATAATTTTGATTAATGTTTGTTGTAATTTATGATCGAATATTCTTGAATATTTGTAATCATTCCTCCCAACTATAGTAGCTTGCTTCCTAGTAAGAAATACGTGTAACTTTGCTTTGCATATGTGGATAGAATTTAATCAATTGCCTGAAGATTCCAGAGTCTGGATATTCCCTATTATTCACGAAATTGAACTACATCAAGTACAAATTTTGAAAAATAAGATACAATCCTTTATTGAAGATTGGACCAGTCACAACCAAGCCTTAAAAGGAAGTGGTACGGTGCTTTATGGACGATTTGCTGTGATCAGCCTCGATCAATCTCAAGTGGGCGCTAGCGGATGCTCTATCGATAAACTCATGCGATTCATCCAAATGATGGAAGGTGAACTGGGAATTCCATTACTATTGAAAACAAAAATAGGAATTCAAAAGGAGGAGACTATTCTCTTCTATACTTTTTCCGAAATCAAAGCAGCTATAACCTCTGGAGCATTAGTGCCAGAGGATAAATATTTTGATTTAATGATTACGGAAAAGTCAGGGTTACATCAGGTTTGGATGAAGCCTTTAATGGAAGGGTGGCTGAGTAAAAAACTGTTTAATTGAACTTATCGAAATGCTGAATAAAGTAAAATTGTTTTTTGGAATTGAGGGCCTCAAAGTAGAGCTTGATATCCCTGAATCTTTTTCAATACATGAAGATGTGATCGTAGGGGTGATCCGGCTGCACACAAAAACTCAACAGACGCTGAGACAACTCAACTTAAAACTTATCGAAACATACCAAAGGGGTAGGGGTAAAGATAAACGGACCAATGATTATACCTGGGGAAGTATAGAACTCAATGATCGGTTGAATATCGAAGCAGCTAGTGAAAAAATTATTGATTTCCGGCTTCCAATTAAAGTACAACACTCTACAATAGAACGCCTAGGTCAGAAATCCAAAGTTCATCAACAGATAAGCAAACTCGCAAAATGGGTAAACAATGCCCGATCTGAATTTTTTATTGAACTATCTACTCAAGTCGATGGGACTGCATTGAATCCTTCGCTGAAAAAACCTATAGCCTTAGTCGATTAACCTTGGATTCGAGATTACTTTTTTAAGGAATCAAGTTTTCCCGAAGGATCATCCGTAGGCGAGACATAATCTTTTTGTTTTTTCCCAAATACGGATACATTGACATAGCGCTTAGGATTGAGCCGGAGGTCTTGTAACAATAAATCTAATTGCTTGGAAGTCTTAGTCAGGTTTTGGTACAAAGCGGGGTCATTCAAAAGTTTGGCAGCTGAGCCTTGACCACTATCTGCTTTTTTAATAAGAGAATGAACGGAAGACATAGCATCATCCGCGAATTTTAATGATGTCTGTAGGTTTTCTATTGCTTTTTTACTTTCCTTTAAAGTTGAATTAAACTCTCTCATCGTTTTTGACACATCTCCTGACTTGACTTGAGCAGTGACAGTGTCTATATTTTTGAGAATATGAGTAATCTCTGTGTTGGATTTTTGAATATTAGAAGTTATACTTTCCATATTCGAAATCATTTTGTCCAACTTAGCACTGTTTTTTAATAATAAATCATTTAATGTTGTAGTCGATTGAGCTAGATTATAAAGTATCTTTTCAATATTGACAACTCCTTCTTTTATTTCTTTTTTACCTGATGGCCCAGCTATGGTATCAAATAATTCTTTTGCGCTAGATTTTATTTTTTCTACATAAGATTCGATTTCGCCCTCGCCTACAAAATTACTCATCAGACTGCGAGTACCAGCCTGTAAATAATCATAGTTTTGTGCACAATCTGTGGAGCATTTTCCTTCAAATTGGATGGCGATAGCCTTGCCCCCCATGAATCCCATATTGATCAAAATCGCCCGCGCATTTTTAGGAATCTTGATGCCTTTATTGATTTCAATGACCACGATTGGAGTGATATTGTCTTCAGGATCTAAATAAATCTTATTGACAGACCCCACCTCAAAACCATTGATCATGACCAGATTAGAAACCTGTAGTTGGTCAATGTCCTTATATTTTACATTAAAATACTGCCGCTGGGACAATATGCTTTTACCAATGATAAATTTATAACCGATGATGAGAATAGCAAAGGATACTATCGCCAGGATGGCAATTCTTGTTTCTTTCGACATAAAGGTGCAAAGATATTGGTATTTCCATAGATGAAATGCAGGATTTTATGATGTGGGTTTCTAGTTACAATCTTATATTTTTGCATCTGTATAACACCTGCATTAATCTTGCGTTAAAATGGAGACAAATCGGGCCGTTTTACCGTTTAACTCGTTGACTTGAAGGTATCCAGACTATATATATTCATGATATTCCTCTTTGGAATCCAATTGACCTTTGGCCAAAGGACGACCCCTAGAAATCTTTTACAATCTGGAGACACCCTTAATATAAATAAGGATACGCTCAACCTGCTAGACACGCTGGATGTACTGATCTCGCCTGATGCTCCGGATGCAGATGTGACCTATAGTAGTAAGGATAGTTCATATTTGGATGCAAATGAAAAAATGTTCTATCTTTTTGGTGAAGCTGAAGTCAAATATGAATCCTACGAATTGAAGGCTGCAAAAATACGGCTAGATATGAATCATGATATAGCTTATGCAGAAGGTATTCAGGATAGCAGCGGTAAGTGGATAGGTTTACCTCATTTCGCGGATGGACAGCAAGAGTTCGATGCAAAAAAAATGCGATACAATTTTAGGACTAGGAAAGGTATCATAGATGAGGCCGTCATGAAATATACTGATTTATTTATTCGAGGTACTACGACTAAATTTATTGGAGGTGATCCAAAAGACACCACTCAAAAAGACATTGTATTCAATCGTAACGCTATATTCACTACTTGTAATGCGGAGCACCCTCATTTTGGGATTCGTAGTTCAAAACAGAAATTTATCAAAGATAAGTTGGTGGTCATAGGTCCTTCGAACTTAGAAATCATGGGGGTACCGACTCCACTGTGGTTACCGTTTGGCTTTTTTCCTGTGACAGATAAACGAAGTGCAGGATTGATTATTCCCAAGGATTATGAGTATTCACAGGCCCTAGGATTTGGTATTCGAAATATAGGATACTATACCCCTCTTGGCAAAATATTTGATTTGAGTGTACAATTTGACATTTATACTAGAGGCAGTTGGGGCTTCCAGATTGGTACCAATTATAATAAACGATATAAATATTCAGGTAGTTTTGAGTTTGGTCACTCTGATCGACGATTTGAAATCCCTGAAACCGGTAAATTAAGAATAGAAAGATCTAAAAATATTCAATGGAGCCATCGAAAAGCCTCTCAGTCTAATCCTTATAGGAACTTTTCTGCTTCAGTCAATATTCAGACGAATGGTTACCAACAACTCAACTATAATGACGCACCTCAGGTACTTAATAATTCTCTATCATCTAATATAAACTTTGGCCTCACCTTCCCTAGTTCTCCTGTATCGCTTTCTTTTTCTATGAGCCATTCGCAAAATAACCGCGACAAGTCGGTGCTGCTCAGTTTACCAAATGCCAATCTTCAAATGAGAAGGATCTTTCCATTCAAGCGCAAGCTTAAAGTCGGTGATGAGAAGTGGTATGAGCAAATTTCATTTAATTACAATGCAAGCACTCAATCTTTGATCCGAACAGGAGATTCTACATTGTTTACTTTGGATGCTTTGAGCAGACTCAAAAGATCATTTGGAATGCGGCAAGTGGCTTCTACTGATGTCAATTTCAGAGTGCTGAAATATTTTAATCTTTCTCCCTCCGTCAATTTTAGAGAGATTTGGAATCTTCAAAGCCTTAATGTGCGGAATATCAATAATATTCAAGACTCTGTAAAAATGGATACTATCAATGGATTTAAAGCCGCTCATCTTTTTAATGCAGCCATCAGCCTCAATACTTCTATCTATGGTACTATGAAATTTAAAAAAGGGTTTATCAGAGGGTTCAGACATACTATAAGGCCAGCTCTATCCCTCAATTATACGCCGACGGGAGACCCATACTTTGGATCATATAATTCACGTAATGGACGCCAATATTATTCTATCTTCAAAGGGATGACCTATAATGATATCAATGAACGGATCAAACAATTGGGTGTAGGCTATAATATGACGCATATTTTTGAAGCCAAATATTTAAACAAAAAAGATTCAACGGAGAAAAAATTCAAACTGTTTGATAATATTTATATGGGAGGATTCTACAATTTTGCAGCAGATTCTTTTCGTTGGACTCCCATGGCTTTGAGTGGAGCCACCCGATTATTAGGTGGCCTAGTCAATGTAAGTCTCAATACATCTTTTGATTTTTATGATAAAGTAAATGGCCGAAGAGTCAATAAACTATTGGCCCAATCCGGTAAGGGCCTGCTACGATTAGATAACTACAATATAAATTTGAGTTCTAATTTTAGTGTTCAGGATATCAAAGATTTATTTGCTAAAGCCAAAGGTGAAAAGCCTGAAGAAAAAGCCGAAAATACTACAGAAGTAGAAGGTACTCCGAAGAAAAAAAGAGAAAATCCGGAGACTTTTTGGCAAATGTTTAAAGGATTTTATTTCAACCATAGCCTTGCTCTGGGTGTGTCCCGCGATTTCGCTACAAATAAAGATGTATTCGGCATCGTGTCTAATAGTATCAATACTCAAGGATCGATAGAATTGACCAAAAACTGGTCAGTCCAGATCGGGAACATAGGATATGATTTTAAGAATAAAGGTTTGTCATATCCTGATTTTGGTGTTTCGAGAATACTACATTGTTGGAAGATGACTTTCAATTATCAGCCGGATCGAGGTACTTATGCTTTTAATTTATTTGCGAATCCGGGTACCTTTAATTTTCTAAAACTGCCATATCGTAAGAATCGTTTTGATCCTAAAAATGATTTGTAAAATAGGCATGGAGTATTTCTACCTAAGCATCCACATTTTACCCATTAGATCAATTCGCCAGCTATTCTTAATCCTTCGATCGTAAGAAATGGTTGATATTGATGGATAGCATCTCGGAGGGTATGAATTTTTTTACTTAGACCTCCCGTGGCTATTATAAATAACTTCTTATTCAATTCTTTTTCTTGAACATGAATTATTCCTCTCACGAGGCCGTCATAGCCATACATGATCCCGGCTTGAATAGCGTGTTCAGTATCCTGACCCAGGGAGGAATCCGGCATGATCAATGGTACATCTTGTAACTGAGCTGCATGCACAGTGAGTGAGTGCAAGGCTGTCTTGATACCGGGAGCTATAGCTACACCTAGTATGTTGCCGGAAGCACTCACTGTAGTAAAACTTAATGCGGTACCGAAGTCTACGATGATACAATCTTTGCTAAACAGCGTATAAGCCGCAAGAGCATTCGCTACCAAATCCGTACCTATTTGATCCGGTCGGAGAATAACCAATGGAAGCTTATGAAACTGATCCTTATTCAAAACCTTGATTTCCTGCCCAAATGCCTGTTGTACTGCACGGACCACCTCGCTAGTCAGCACTGGCACTACACTACTCAAGGTGATGGAGCGTGGTTGTAAAATATTAAAGTCATGACGGGCTTGAGATAAGAAAGGGGTTATTATATTAATATTATTTATAATATCTTTTGAGCTTATTCTTAATATATTAGGATCAGTTTTATCATTTCCCCAATATCCAAGCACCAAATCGGTGTTGCCTATATCCAGGACTAGTTGATTCATCGTCGTGTAAAATATATAGTCTTGAACAAAATAGTTTAAAACAAAAGGATCTTTTTTTGAATTAATTTCCTTTCCGAGATAAGTGGCAGTTTAAAAATATTTATTTGGGGATTGCTCTTGGTTAGAATCATCGAACAAATGATGATACCAATGATTTATTTGGGTTAATTTTGCAAAAAATTACAAAAACAAATCAATAGTGGAATTATTTGAATTACAAATAGAGAGTTTAATCTTTGTTTCGTCAGAGCCTCTGAAATTGGATGACATCATATCTTGTATGGAGTCCTATCATAGGGAAAAAGTAGATAAAAGTCTAATCCTAGAATCTTTAGACAAAATAAAAGAAAAGTATGCTTCGGAAGAGTATGCTTTTGAACTTACTGAGATTGCAGAAGGATTTCAATTTATGACCAAAGGGGCGTATCATCCCATCGTGAAGACTTTCCTAAATCAAATGAATCAAAAACGGCTGAGTCGGACAGCTTTAGAGACCTTGGCTATCGTAGCCTATAAACAGCCAGTATCAAAGCCCGAAATCGAGCGCATCCGTGGCGTGAATTGCGATCATACGATACAAAAGCTTCTTGAAAAAGAACTCATCTCCATTGAAGGTCGAGGAGAAGGTGCAGGCAAGCCCATCTTGTATGTGACCAGTGAAAAATTTATGAACTATTTTGGTCTAAAAAGCATTGATCAATTACCAACTATCAAAGAATTTGATTCAGGATATAATGAAATCGGGGAAGAAATCCCCATCGAAAGAATGATTATGGATTTAGAACACGATATTTCACCTAACCGATCATGAACGAGACAGAGTCTACATTAGTCAATCGGATAGCAGAGAGTGATCTTCAGACGATTGCTTTAGACGAACTATTACATCATCAATCGATTCAGGCGTTTGACTTAAAAGACTATTTGTTTAGGGGCCTTATACTCAAAGAAAAAGATTTTAGAGAGGCACTCAAAGCTTATGTTTGGGCCAATCTCCAAGGGAAGCATCTCGCTGTCTTTTGTAGCGCAGATGCAATCATTCCGATGTGGGCATATATGCTTATTTCTGCTTATGCCACACCTTATGTCCGAGCAATTTATTTTGGAACCTTAAAAGAAGTGGAGGAATTATTACTCATCGAAACTATCAACGCACAAGATTGGTCTTACCTTCAAGGGAAAAGAGTTGTGATCAAAGGCTGTAGTGATAAAGAACTTCCGGCCTCAGCCTATCTTAAGATTGCAAACAAACTACAACCGATCGTGCAAAGCATGATGTATGGGGAGCCATGTAGCACAGTACCGATATTCAAACGACCTAGAGTGGTGTGAGTTTGGTTATTTTTTGGATACAGTGGTTAAACTTTGCAGATTTCGTTCAATCGAGTATTTAGCTTTTTATTATTTTACGCGACTACATATCCTACATTTTGAATTTGTATTAATTAACTTAAAACATACGCCAATATTGGCACGACTTTTTCTTTTTGAAATCCCTATAATCTAAATCTATGGTGCATAACTTGATGAATCGATTTTCGTTTTTTGTAGCTGGCTTATTAAGCATGTTGTTATTTATTTCCTATGTTAAACCCAAACAGGAAGCAAATAAACCACCTACTATTAAAGGCTTAAATAAAATGCCGCAAGTGATTCATTCTGTCCCGATTCGGGATAAGTATACCTTTGCAGGGGAGCCAGTCCCTATTGAAAATTTCGATGTCAAAGAGCGATTGGATCGAGAGCTTCTGGTCAATACCTATTGGCATTCCAATACCATCCTATGCTTAAAGGCAGCCAAGCGATATTTTCCAATGATTGAAAAATACTTTAATGATTTTAGAATTCCACAAGACCTTAAATATATTCCAGTCATAGAGACCTCCTTGCGGAATGAAACATCACCTGCAGGCGCTAAGGGTATCTGGCAATTCATGAAACCTGTAGCAGAATCCTATCAGTTAGAAGTCAATGAGGAGGTAGATGAACGGTTTCATTTCGAAAAAGCTACTCAAGCTGCTTGTAGACATTTGCTGAGATATAAGCAACGGTTTGGTACCTGGACTTTGGCTGCAGCTGCCTATAATGCAGGTGAAGGCAATCTTAACAAAGAGTTAGAGCGTCAGGGAGAGCGATCTT
The DNA here is from genome assembly GCA_043719965.1 of Saprospiraceae bacterium. Classification (GTDB taxonomy): domain Bacteria; phylum Bacteroidota; class Bacteroidia; order Chitinophagales; family Saprospiraceae; genus JADJLQ01. Next base: position 14,065 of record JAYSTG010000641.1, read on the forward strand.
ATTATGATCTTAATATCAATGACGAATCATCGAGGTATCTTTTTCGATTATTAGCACTTAAAGATATCGTAGAGCATCCGGATGATTACGGATTTTATATTGACGGTCAAGACAAGTATGATGGATTTAAAACCAAGAAGGTAGAAGTAAAAGGAACAGTGACCAACCTGGGGCAATGGGCTCGCGATCACGGCACGACCTATCGTATACTCAAAGTATTGAATCCTTGGTTACGATCTTCTACCTTGACGAATAAAGCGGGTAAGACTTATTATTTTGAAATTCCTCAATAGATAGTTATCTATTTATTACCCAAGAGGTCAGTATACTTTGTTTTAAAAGTAGTCTCAGCACACTCTAAAAATTGCTGATAGCCTTCAATACTACTATGATAGCCTCTGGCAGGAATCAATACTTGTTGATCATTGGGGTCTATCGGTACATACAGGGGTTGAGAATTTTGCTGAAAATTGACGATTTGAAAGTCTTCCCATTTATTACCAATATTTCTTAACTTTTTAGTTCTACTGGCTGAATACGTGACCTGGTCTAATGGAGTCTCATCATCACAGTACAACGAGACTAAAACAAAATTTTCATTCAATTTTTTCCAAACTTGTTCATCTACCCAAATATGTTCTTCAGTTTTTCTGCAATTGACACAGCCATAACCTGTAAAATCAAGTAAGACCGGTTTTTTTACTTCTTTGGCATAGGTCATGCCTTCGGTGTAATCTTTAAAACAATCCAAATTATTTGCACATTTGGAAAATGATTTAAATCGCGCTGTCAGGTCCGTGTTGGAAGCCTGGGCAGGTTTAAAAAAATTATAATAGGTAGGTGGAGCCAGGCCGCTGAGTAGGGAAAGTGATTGATAACTATTTGTTTTAGGATTGGTCAAAAACCCTGTACATAAATACAAGGCCCAAATCGCCGAAAGCCCGGCAAATGCCATCCGCAAAGGAGACCTTTTTTTTAAAGGACTATCGTGCGGAAATCGTATCCAGCCAAATAAATATGCGGCCATGCCAGCGAATAATAAGACCCAAATACCCATAAATAATTCATACCGCAGAAATCCCCAATGAGAAGTCATATCGGATACGGATAAAAATTTGAATGCCAAGGCCAACTCTAAAAAGCCTAACACTACTTTCACACTAGTCATCCAACTTCCAGACTTTGGCAATGATTGTAACCATGCAGGAAAAGCTGCAAATAACCCAAAAGGCAATGCTAATGCTAAAGCAAATCCAAACATCACTACAGCTGGACCTATAGTCGTCGTAGCAGATTGCACTAAGGCAGTACCGATGATCGGCCCGGTGCAGGAGAAGGATACGATAGCCAAGGTAAATGCCATAAAAAAGATACCCAACAGACTGCTTTTATTGCCCATAGCATCTGTTTTAGTGCTCCAACTACTGGGTAAGGTGATTTCATAATATCCAAAAAAAGAAAAAGCAAATACTATAAATATGATAAAGAAGATCAAGTTGGCTAACCAGTTAGTAGATAAATCATTGAGCGCTGTAGCTCCAAACAGTGAAGTGATCAACAATCCGATACCGACATAAATCACTATAATGGATAGGCCATAAAGTATACCGTTCCGAATACCAGATGCTCGATTTTTACTACTCTTAGTAAAATAACTTACCGTCAAAGGAATCAGAGGGAATACACAAGGTGTCAATAAAGCCAATAATCCGCCGAGAAACCCAAAGATAAAAGTCAAAGGCAGCGAACTATTGATTTGTTTTTCTTCAGTGGTACAAGAGCTTTTTACGGTTGAATAACTGGATTGCAGACTGGGGATGGATTGGTCGAGTTGATTGCTCGCATTAATTTCAGGATTGGAGCTAGAAACAATAGAAGGGGTATTTCCTGGCACAATGAAGGTAAATTCCTGATCATCCATGATACATCTTTCATCATTACATACCTGCCCCAGTTTGATCACTTTAATTGGCTTGCTTGGATCTACCAATTCAATGAGCTGGGTAAACACACAAGATTCAGTAATTTTCATTACCTCTTCGGATATGACGCTATCATATATTTGTTTGATATGACCCGTCTCTTCATTTTTCCCGATGAATTTGATATTGGATGAATCTTCGTATTGAAATTCTATAGGCATTACAAACCCATCCGGTTTTAATTGATATTGACTATAAGTACCCCAACCTTTATCAAGTTTGACTTCGTAAATTAATTTGTATTGAGTCTCATTTATTTTTTCGATACGGTGTGACCAGTGGGAGGGTGTAAAAATTCCTTCACCTATCTGAAAAAAATTAAATAGGGTCAGTAGCAATATGCGCATGCTGGGTTATTAATTGGCAGTTTTAAGGTCTATTGTAAAAGGCACTTGTTTGGGAGGCAGGCATTGTATCTCATTGCAACACATGAATTCGATAGACCCTGAAATGGGCTTGGATATATCATTGACTTTAATGCGCTGGGTGAATACCCCCTTTTTTTTGATTTTGATTACTTCCATTCCAAACATTTCATCCATTACTTTTTTGATATCTCCGGTCTCCACATTTTTCCCGATGAGTTGAAAATGATCGGTGGACGCATATTCTATAGAAGTCTTCACAGGACCATCTTCACCTTTCATATTTTGAGAATAGATGTTCCATCCTTCTTCGATCGTAGCAGTGAAGATAAGGTCGTATTCAGTTGCGTTGACTTTATGTGCAATGCTCGTCCAGGTTACTGGACTTTTGCCTGTCATAGTAAAGGCTAGGCTTAATAAAGTGAGTATAAACATGATTACATTCGAGATATGGTACAAAAATACAAGCTAATATTTGTACATCACATTGATTAAGAAATAATTAACCATCTATGCGGAGACGGGGTGCAAATTTTTAAATAACGACTGGAACATCGCGAGTCCATCCTGATTGCCGAGGATGTCCTCAGAAGCTCGCTCCGGATGAGGCATCATGCCATATACATTTCTATTGAAATTGCATATTCCGGCAATATTCAGCAGTGAACCATTGAGATTGCTTTCCTCGGTGAGTTGACCTTGGGTGTCGCAGTATTTAAAGATGATTTGATCGTGTTGAATAAGAGAAGTCAAAGTAGCATCATCGGCATAGTATCGCCCATCGGCATGAGCTATAGGAATTTTGAGCACAGTACCTGATTTGATCTCAGATGTGATCAGGCTTTGATCTGTCATGGTTTTGAGGAAGATGTTTTCACAGATAAATTTTTGATCTTTATTTTGTAGCAACACTCCAGGCAATAATCCTGCCTCGCACAGGATTTGAAAACCATTACAAATACCCCATACAAAACCGCCTTGATCTGCAAAAGTTTTAATGGCAGGCATGATATTAGCATATTTGGCAATAGCTCCCGATCGTAAATAATCACCATATGAAAATCCCCCAGGAAGAAACACACCATCCAGGTCTGGTAGCGTGTGTGATTTGTGCCATATTTTTTCAACACATACATGACATCCTTCACCCAAGACATGAATCAGATCATCATCACAGTTGGATCCTGGAAAAACGACTACACCAAATTTTAAATCTTGCATAAGATTAATTAAAATTGAAATAAGAAAATAGTTGCATCATAAGCACACCAATGAATAAAACTAAATGAATTAGTTCAGGTATCATCATGTTTTTGAAATGGGAGAAAAACAAACCCAGGAATATACCGATCATCGGTGATGCAATTAACAACATATCTAAACTAGCGGGGTTATGAAATAATATCACGATTAGATTAAAGAAAAGTGTAAATAATAAGATGTCAATTTTTTTCTGGGCTTGAATGTGTTTCTTCTTCCTGAATTCATTGTATAATAAGAAAATAAAGACTAACAGTAGTAGGAAGCAAACATAATGTACAGCATCTTGTTTGTCAGATATCAGCTGCATCAAATTGAATCCCAGATGTGATGAGAAGCTAGGCCAGAGTGTAAGCTCCTGCCCTCGCCAAAATGAAAAAGTAAGCCATAGAAACCAAGCGGTACTGGCGCCAATCAAAATTTGTAACGGATGGACCAATTCCATTTTTTTGAGATTGCTGATACCGATGATAATCAATAATAGATACCAAATCATCGGGGGACATAGGATAGAGGCTATACCTATCAACAAGGACGCATTAAAGATATGGACTGCAGGATTGGAAGTTTTGTAAATATAAAATAATTCATTAACACCCCAAATTACAAATAGGTTAGCAACATGAATGTGATTGAATTGCCAGAACTCAGGTAACAGCGAAGCGTACAGTATAAAAAATACCCCTGGAAATAACATGATATCCCGATGAAGTCGATTTTCGATCACCATGCGATTTAGAAATATGGCCTGCACAAATAATAGTAAAATGAGGAATACCGGGGATAAGGATCTAAACCAGAGAGAAGCATCTACATCAGGAGTCGTGGCAGGATTCATTATAGCAGGAATGATCTGTAAGATTATTGCATATACCAATAATAAAATACTATTGAAAAAGCTATTTTTCCGAAATAATGAAAGCATGTAAGGTTTACAAAATTATAACATTAATTATGGAGTTAAGCTTTTCCGTCTATATATAATTGAAATCTTTAATGTGGCCTCGGAAAATTTTGAAATTGTTTGTATATATTATTGAAAATGAATTACTAATACTTTATTGATTAAATTAATATAAGCAAATAAGCAAACCCTGATTTTGCAGTTCTGGGCTTTTTTTAAATATAACGCTTCAATTAACTTATTGGTATCTTGCGAGCACAGATACATAAATCATGGACCTTCGGACAATCCAAAAACCAATAGCCCGGGAACTCTCAGAATTTGAAGATTACTTTAAGAATGCTTTGCGAAGTCAGGTTTCGTTATTGGATAAAATAACCTATTATATCGTAAAGCGTAAAGGCAAACAAGTTCGACCCATGTTTGTTTTTTTTTCAGCAAAACTGGCTAAGGACATATCGCCAGCGACCTATACAGCAGCAGCTTTGGTAGAAATTATCCATACGGCTACTTTAGTCCATGATGATGTGGTAGATGAATCTATGCAACGGAGAGGTTTTTTCTCAGTCAATGCACTTTGGAAAAACAAAATTGCGGTCTTGGTAGGCGATTATTTGTTTTCTACAGGTTTGAATCTTGCATTGCAGGAAAATCAAATTTCTGTGCTCAGTATATTGAATAAGGCTATTAAAGAACTCGCCGAAGGTGAATTATTACAAATAGAAAAAGCAAGAAAGCTGGACATCGATGAATCTGTGTACTTCGAAATCATCAGGCAAAAGACAGCCTCTTTGATCGCAGCATCTTGTGCAGCTGGTGCAGCTTCTGTATCATCCGATCAACACGTAATAGATACCATCAAACAAATAGGTGAATGGATCGGTATGGCCTTTCAGATCAAAGATGATCTCTTTGATTATGGGGATGATAATATCGGTAAACCGACTGGCATAGATATACGTGAAAAGAAGATGACCCTGCCTTTGATTTATGCATTAAAGCATATTTCCCCACTCCAAAAAAAGGAGG
>JAYSTG010000642.1:0-6747 GCA_043719965.1 Saprospiraceae bacterium
ATAGAAGTACGCAACCTCGTCGAAGTATATGAAGTACTAAGCGTGGGTGGAGTGACTCGAATCATGTTCGATAATTTTGAGATCCCCATCATGAAAGAAGCTGTAGCTACTGTCAATAAAAAATTTGAAACTGAAGCCTCAGGTGGAGTCAGCTTGCACAACGTAAGGAAGATTGCGTTGACCGGAGTAGACTATATTTCGTCTGGAGCTCTTACCCATAGCGCAGGACAGTTGGATATCAGTCTCAAGGTGGTGAAGATGTAATAAGGTAGGAAGTGATGATGTAAAATGTGATGATGTAGTATATGTCGATGTAGAAGTTGCAATGTAGGAAGTTGCAATGTAGGGTGTGACATCGTACATCTAACATCCTTCCATCTCACATCCGTACTTCGTACATTAAAACATCGAAATTTATTGGTACAAAATTTGTATATTAGATTAAAATTTAATTTGTATGTCTAAAAAAAGAGCAATTCCTTTAGTAGACCTCTCACATTTTACCAAGGGTGATGAATCCACTAAAAAAGCATTCATCAAAAAACTGTCGAAAGCATTTCGTGAAATTGGATTTGTTGGTGTCGTGAACCACGGTATACCAAAATCAACAGTTCAAAAGTTTTATGCTGAATCTCAGTCATTTTTTGCTTTACCCACCGATAAAAAAACAAAATACGAAATCAAAGGATTGGCTGGTCAACGAGGATACACTTCATTCGGCAAAGAACATGCTAAACAATCTACTGTCGCTGACTTAAAAGAATTTTTTCAGATTGGTCAGGAAGTCGTAGGCAAGGATGCCATCAAAAAAGAATATCCTAAAAATGTATATGTCAGGGAAAGACCTCAGTTTTTATCTACGGGGATCAATCTCTATAAATCCTTTGAAAAATCTGGTGGACATCTACTAACTGCGATATCCATTCATCTGGGATTAGGTGATGCTTATTTTAAGCCCAAGATCAAAAACGGCAATAGTATCCTGCGATCCATATATTATCCTCCTATTACCCAAGAGCCACTTAGTGCTATCCGAGCAGAACAGCATGAAGATATCAATCTGATCACCCTGTTGGTCGGAGCATCTGCAGGAGGACTCCAGGTCTTAAGTCTTGACAATGAATGGCTCAACGTAGTGCCTGAACATGATGAGATAGTAATCAATGTAGGGGATATGTTGCAGCGACTTACCAATAATTATCTCAAATCTACCACACATAGAGTAGTCAACCCGCCCAAGGCGCAGTGGCACAAACCCAGACTGTCAATTCCTTTTTTCTTACACCCTCGCAGTGAAATGGACCTTTCTTGTCTCGAAAAGACGGTGACAGCAGAAAATCCTTCACATTATCCGCCTATAACAGCAGGCAATTATTTGGCAGAACGATTGAGAGAGATCGGCTTAAAGAAATAAATTAAACTGAAGCGACACTTGTAAATAACCAGTATATTTGCATTTTAAATCAACCTAGCAAAAATGAATTCTTTACTCTTTCTTATATCTATGCCAGGCGGCGGCGAATGGATATTGATTTTCGTGGTAGTCCTATTATTGTTTGGAGGTAAGAAAATACCTGAACTCATGAAAGGCCTGGGCAAGGGTATCCGTGAATTTAATAACGCTCGTAATGCCATTGAAGACGAAATTCAGGAAGGCATTAAAGAAGTAGAACGAAAAAAAATAAGCGATCCTAAATAAATCCAACAGATCTAATAATCAAGCATCTACCCCGTGAGCCAGCACCTTTCGGGGTTATTTTTTTCTAATCCTGTAACTTCTAATGTTGCTCTCCGTCAATAGTGACTATTCAAAGCCATCTATCTTACCATGAATAAATTAATTTTTTCTCTATTCCTTACCTTCCTTACCGTCTCTTTATTTGGCCAAAAATTCGGCCATCTTAATTCAGCCGAAATCTTAGGTAATGAGCCGGGCATCGCCAAGGCTGATTCCCTACTAAAATTATATCAAGATAGTTTAGTAGCAGGAGGGGAGACTCTGGTAAAATTGTTTCAAAAACACGTAGCAGACTATCAGGCAGAATCCCAAAAAGGTAACCTCGCACCTATCATGGCTAAAAAAAGAGAAGAAGAACTCACTAAGGAACAAGAAAACTTAAGAATTTTTGAGAACGAAGTCAAAAATAAACTCATCCAACGAAGAGAATTTTACTACAAACCTATCCTGGATAAAATAGACCATATCGTCAAGAGAATAGGTAAAGAAGGGAAATATACCATGATCTTTGATTCTAGTCAACCCGGCTATTTATATCTAGCGGAGAGTGAAGACCTGGGTCCTCAGGTCCTGAAAGAATTAGGAATCGCTAAATAAAGTTTAGAATAGCCATTCAAGCCAATTTCCTCATAGATCGCAAAGTTTTTTGAAGACCGCTACCATAGAACGGTCCGACAATTCCCGGAAACCTATAACTTCAACAAGCACTTATTTTAGCTACACGTGTAGCATGCCTACCACCTTCGAATCCTTCATGTAAAAATATATGGACTAAATTAACGGCCATACCACTTTCTATGAATCGAGCAGGGATAGCTATTATATTGGCATTATTATGCCTTCGGGCCAGTCGTGCTAGGTCTTCATTCCAACAGATTGCTGCTCTTATGCCCTGATGTTTATTTGCTGTAATCGCTACGCCATTGCCACTACCACATATCAGGACTCCAAAATCAGCGACTCCTTCTTCAACGGCCGTCGCTACAGGATGAGCAAAATCAGGATAATCCACGCTATCCGGCTCATAAGTACCATAGTCGATACAATTGAGGTTTTGTAATTGCAGACTCTTCAATATGGTTTGCTTCACTTCAAATCCAGCGTGATCAGCACCGATAGCTATAGTCATAGTTTGATTTTGTATTTATAAGTTCTGCAAAGATGCAAGAGATCCGCCAATTTGAATAGCCCAAATTTTTGGAAATTTGACATTTCTGGTGTAGGTTTAGAGATTATATTTCGGAATGGCTTCCTGTTCTACTTCGTTTTTTTCACGTAATTTATCAAACATTTACCTATGCTTCAAAGAATTTTATTCATTGGATACCTAATATTCATTATGGGGTGTGCTACCACAGAACCAGCTGACCTTATACTTTACAATGCACAAATCTACACGGTCGATACGGCCCAGCCTCACGCACAGGCATTCGCTATCCGCGATGGCAAATTCATATATATAGGTGATGATAAAGGTATAGAAGACTTCAAAGGCAAGGAGGCTAAGATTGTAAATGGAGAGGGAAGATTTGTTATGCCCGGCTTTATAGAGGGACACGGACATTTCCCCGGCCTCGGAGGTAGTCTTATGAATCTAAATTTTATAAAAACCAAAAGCTGGGACGAAATAGTAGCTATGGTCGCCGAAAAAGTAAAAACAGCCAAGCCTGGTGATTGGATTGTAGGTAGAGGATGGCATCAAGAAAAATGGACTCAACCTTTATTTGCCAGCGTACATGGCTATCCTATGCATGATGCTTTATCGGCAATATCTCCTGACAATCCTGTTTTATTGAGACACGCCAGTGGGCATGGGACTTTTGCCAATAAAAAAGCTATGGAGCTTGCCGGTATTACTCAAGAGACACCGGATCCTATGGGAGGAGCTATAGTCCGAGATGATCAAAGCAATCCAATAGGTATGTTTGAAGAAAAAGCTCAACAAATCGTAGGCCAGGCGTATAATATTTATCTTAAAAGCTTGCCTCCATCTGAATTGGAAAAAATTTGGTTCCAAGGAATAGAACTTGCTCAGGAAGAATGTCTCAAAAAAGGGATCACCTCATTCCAGGATGCAGGAAGTACTTTTCAGGAAATGGATTGGTATCGGCGTTTAGCCTCCAAGGATTCACTCAAAATCAGATTATGGTCTATGATCGGGCATTCCAGCAAAGAGATGAGTCAAGGAGAATTGAGTGGTTTCCCCTGGATAGGGATTGGCCGCGATCATTTGACTGTCAGAGCAGTTAAGTCTTATGTAGACGGGGCTTTGGGTTCTTACGGAGCTTGGTTATTAGCCCCATATAGTGATCGCGACGATAAATTCTATGGACAGAATACTACGGAAGTCTCAGAAGTCAATGCTGTAGCAGCATTATGTATGACCCATGGGTTACAACTTTGTGTACATGCTATAGGTGATCGTGCTAATCGCGAAGTACTCAATCTGATGCAGGGCCAGTTTAATTTCCATGAGGATAAAAAAGACCTTCGATGGCGCATCGAACATGCTCAGCATATTGATACTGCTGATATACCTCGATTTGCCGAACTTGGAGTCATTGCATCTATGCAGGGCATTCATTGTACTAGTGATGCTCCTTTTGTGGTGAAGAGATTAGGCGAGTTCAGAGCACGTACAGGCGCTTATCCTTGGCGCAGCTTATTAAATACCGGTGCAATGGTGATTAATGGTACCGATGCGCCGGTAGAAGATGTCGATCCGCTTGCATCTTTTTATGCCACAGTGACACGTACTCGATCGGATAATGAACTTCAATTTTTTACAGAACAAAAACTAACGAGAGCAGAAGCGATTTATTCTTATACGATGGCTTGTGCTTATGCTGCTTTTGAAGAAAAAATCAAAGGATCTATATCGATAGGTAAATGGGCAGATTTTATCATACTATCGAAGGATCTCACCTCCTGTACAGATAAAGAAATCATGGATGCTAAAGTTTTGAAAAATTATGTAGGTGGAGTGCTGATGTATGAACAGTGAATGGAAACTTCAAGAAATTTTATGAACACTCTCGAAGGTGTTAAAATTTTGTTACTAAATATTCAAGAATTCTTCTGCTTGAATATTTACTTGTTTTAAAATACTTTTTAAAGTTCCTTTTGTCATATCTCCCGAGTGATTTGGAATAGTAGTATTTCGATTAGTATTCGTATTGAACCATATTTCATGACTACCCTGCAGCTTGTCTGTAAAATACGAAACCAAATAATTTAAGCTTCTTAATAATAATAATTATCCTATAGGAAAATCCTCCCAATCGCCCCGTGATGAGTCAAATCACACCCCTACAATCAATGGGTAATCAAAAGAACTTTTAATTAAAGTTCCACCTTCTTCCTGATCGTCTTGGGCTTCAATAAGCTTTTTTGTGACATCCCTTGCAATTTCCAATGTTTCATTGACGGTTCTTCCTTGTGCAAGAAATCCTTGTAAATCCTCTGATGTTGCGAGATAAAAACCTTCAGGTAGCTTCTCAATGTGTATATTAATTATTCTTTCCATTATTGACTTACAAAGTTAAGTCTTTATTTACTTTATTGTCGTCTCATTTAATGCGGCTAAAGCCAAACTATTTTCCCATTTGCCGCTGGCTAAAGCCATCGGCAAATAGAAGAATCAAAAAAACATCGGACTCAAAATTGATAGCCTTCTAATCAAAGTAAGTTCAATTCAAATGTCCAAGGATAATCAATATTGGCTAAAAATATTTCAGTCAGCCAATTACCATTGGCTCCAGTCAATTACCGTTGGCTTCAGTCAATTACCGTTGGCTTCAGCCGACGGTAATTAGACAAGAGCATTCCGGCTTTAGCCACATAAAGTAGACCGCTAATCTTTATTTCTTCATATGTGTAATTGTAGAATAAACCTATTTTTGCGGGTCATGGCAGAAAAAAAGGTCCAAAATCAGGAACAGGAGTATATAGAAATCATCGGAGCCAAAGAACATAATCTTAAAAATATCGATCTCCGCATCCCACGCAATCAGCTGGTAGTCATCACAGGACTCAGTGGGAGCGGCAAGTCATCTTTGGCCTTTGATACCATCTATGCTGAAGGTCAACGACGATATATGGAGACTTTTTCATCCTACGCCCGGCAGTTTATCGGGAGTATGGAGCGCCCAGATGTAGAGCATATCACAGGCCTCAGCCCAGTCATCTCTATTGAACAAAAAACCAGCGGTTGGAATCCCCGATCTACCGTAGGGACGATCACCGAAGTGTATGATTTGTTTCGACTTTTATTTGCCAGGACTGCCGAGGCATATAGTTATGCCAGTGGGCTCAAAATGGTCCGGTATAGCGAGGCGCAGGTGATCGATCATATACTCACCACCTACAAAGAACAAAAAATAGTATTGTTAGCTCCTGTGATCCGCGGTCGAAAAGGACATTATCGGGAGATCTTCGAACAAGCTCGCAAACAAGGCTATAGCAAAGTGCGCGTAGATGGTACGACCATAGATCTACGCCCAGGCATGCAAGTAGATCGGTACAAAGTACATGATATAGAGATCGTCATCGATCGGATCCAGGTACAGATGGCCAGACGAGACCGACTAGCCTCCTCTGTCCAGCTTACCATGAAACTAGGCAATGGGCTCCTCCTGGTGGAAAATGAAAAAGGTCAGGTCGTGCCTTATAGCCAAAACTTAATGGATCCAGAACATGGCCTTTCCTATGAAGATCCTTCACCCAATACATTTTCATTTAATTCTCCGTACGGGGCATGTCCTTCCTGTGATGGCCTCGGCAAATTACATCAGGTAGATTTAGATAAAGTCATTCCCGATCCCAACAAGAGTATTAACGAGACGGGAATAGTCCCCTTAGGAGAGGTTCGCGAAAACATGACTTTCCAACAGCTCCGAGCCATTTCCAAAAAATACGGATTCACATTTAGTACCCCGGTCAACAAAATTCCCAAAAAAGCGATCGATAGTATACTACATGGCGGGGATGATTCATTCGATGTAAAATCG
>JAYSTG010000643.1:0-6742 GCA_043719965.1 Saprospiraceae bacterium
TGGTAGTCCCGAATTTCGATCTATAATCAAATATACTTTTGTAATCATATTTATATTTAGTGTAACCTAAGCTAAAGCTTAAATGCACATTTTGTCCAATTAAGTCTGTATTCCAAAATACAAACAATAATACTACTATTAATACTTTATCGAATCTCAATAGGATTGGAAAGTTGTGCAGGTTATATTTATATTGTCACATTCAAGTCTTTGTGCGTTATGCGAAGATGAATTTATTATTAAAATCTGAGTAAAAATTTTGAAGTAATTTATTGCATTTTATTTATTTTTTTTGCAATGACTAAACGGGTTCAGCAATGAGTATAAAAAGAAACTAAAACTTGGTTTGGTCTAAAACTTAACACCAATATTTAAGCCTTTGTAAATGTAATACCCATCATTGCCAAACATCTTCCCTATTTCATAAAAGGCGCCAAGGCAATGCTTTTTACCAATATCAAAATTGTAAATTATACCCATATCGGCTCCATAATCAAAATATTGATTATAATATGGAACTGCTAATTTTAACATTGTTGTTTTTTGTAAAAGGATATCATAAAAAGTTCCATACTTGTCCTCCCAAATCCATTGCGTAGAAATATAGCCAAATACTGGGCCGCCATATATAGAGGCATGATGTTTCTTCCAAAAATTAAGTGTATAACCCATATTAGTTTTAAAATAAAAGTTAATGGTTTTATTTGTTTTAGGTGTTCCTGTTTCTCCTTTTTTATGCCAAGATGATTTATCCCAATCGAACTGTTCACTAAAAAAGGCATTTTTTATTCCTTTGCCTAATATGTTTATTTTTTCATTGTTTAAAACAACATTTGAAGCAATAACACTCAGTCCGAAAGTATAAGCTACTCCCGGACCTAGTATCACACTCCATTTATTGTTTAAATGAATGGAATAATTTACATTAAATCCTATTCCCTGGCCTGGATAGCCAATATCCGCATTAACCTTATAAAAATTGGTTTGGATGGTTGTATTTCCCTGACTCAGAGATAAATAGGATGTTTGTATAAATAAAATTGCAAATATTAATTTTTTCATTTTTCGTACACTGTATATTTAGCTTGACCTGTCGAATAAATTGGCAAGGCAGAAATAAAGCAAGCAGGGTCGCAGAAGTAAGTATTTGGTTTAAACTTTACGACTTAAGGTTTTATTATGCCAAATATATATTGAACTTTTACAAAAGGCAAATTTATTTTATAATATTCTATTGAAAAAACAAATTTTGTTGACTATTGATTGCTAATGCGGAATTGGATTTGGAGCACAACTACCCTTCGCCAGAGCCGCAATCTTAGCTTTCAATTCTTTATCACCACCAGGAGCATATAGGGTGCAGAGTATATGACAATAGGCAATAGTCAATTGGCAGTGCATTTTGTTTATTGCCTAGTGCCCATCGTTTATCCCAGCATTTCAAATCCATCCGCATCCAACCCTACGGGAAAATCCCAGCGATGCTTTTCTAACCGAGCCCTGTCCAAAGTCACTGTATGTACCTGTTCCAGATGATCTAGATGCACCAAAACTTCCCCGTAGGAATTGATCAATTGACTGTCTCCAGCATATTCTGTTCCGTTGCCATCAAGTCCCACTCGATTTAGCGTAGCTACATAAGCTTGATTTTCTATCGCACGTGCAATAGGCAAATTCTTCCATGCCAAGGTCCGCACCGCAGGCCAATTGGCTACATAGATTGCCAGATCGTATTCCCAGGTAACATTGAATTTATTTCTCGACCATACAGGAAATCGTAAATCATAACATATAAAGGGCCTGATCTTCCAATTTTTAATGTCTACGATGATATAGTTTGTACCCGCGCCAAACGTTTTATCCTCTTTGGCCATTCGAAACAAATGTCTTTTATCATACCTTTTAAGGCCGCCATCTGGACTCGCCACGATTAAGCGATTGTAATAGTGAGATCCTTCAAGTGTGATTAAGCTTCCTATTAAAGTTGCGTTTTTTTCTTTTGCCTTGCGCTTCATCCATAAGACAGTAGTGCCTTCCATAGTTTCAGCAAGTCGTGATGCATCCATACTAAATCCGGTATTAAACATTTCGGGTAACACAATGAGATCAGTAGGTACATTAATCTGGTCAATCAACATTCCAAAGTGTTCCAGATTAGCCTCTTTATCTTCCCATTGGATGGAAGCCTGAATAAAACTGAGGATTAGATCTTGCATAATATTTCTGCTGCTTTTTCTAGCGTTTCATTTTTTTTGGCATAACAGAAGCGTAAGACATGATTATCCTTACCATCTTGATAAAACGGAGATACCGGAATCGATGCTACTTTATATTCGTGCGTAAGTCGAACAGCGAAGTCAAGATCAGCTTCATCCGTAATGCGCTCATACGTGACGCATTGGAAATAAGAACCTTGTGAAGGCAATAAGGTAAATCGGCTACCCTTAATCAAACTCCTAAAATAATCGCGTTTAGTTTGAAAAAACGAACTCAGATGTAAATACGCATCTTTATTTTCGTGAAAGGTGGATAAAGCATGTTGCATAGGAGTGGAGGAAGAAAAGGCGATGAACTGATAAACTTTTCGAATTTCTTTCATCAACTCTGCCGGAGCCAATACATATCCCACTCTCCAACCAGTGACATGATAGGTCTTTCCAAAGGAAGCTACCATGATACTTTGATTGGACAGGGTGGGGTAAGCAGAAACAGATTGATGTTGTTCACCATCGTAAATAATATGTTCATATACTTCGTCGCTTAATACCAGGATACGAGTATCGACTACGAGTTGCTCTAATGCGACCATGTCTTTTTGGGTCAATATCGTTCCGGTGGGATTGTGTGGTGTATTGATGATAATCATCCTTGTCTTAGTCGTAATCAAGTTTTTTACTTCATTCCAATCCATATGATATCCGGGAAATTTCATCTGATATCGAATCGGTATAGCGCCAGCTAAGACTATCGATGGAATATAACTATCATAACAGGGCTCGAGTACAATGACCTCTTCACCGGGTTGTACCAAAGCATGAATAGCCGAAAATAAACCTGCAGTGCCACCTGGCATGATAGTGACTTCGGTATCGGGCCGATAAAATTTCCCATATAGTTCCTGTGTCTTGACCGAAATTTGTTCGCGCAATTTCATGAGCCCAGGCATAGGAGCATATTGATTATATCCTTCCTGCATAGCTTTTTCTACTAATCGGATCAAGGTGGGATCAGTAGGAAAGTCTGGAAATCCCTGGGCAATATTGATGGCACCAACTTCTGTTGCGAGACCACTCATAGTGGTAAATATATTAGTACCTACAAAGGGAAGTTTGGATATAGGAGCTTGCATTAGTTCTGAACCTTTCTTTTCAAAAGGTAAATTTACTGAAATGGAATCTAACTGAGATAATGATTGAGGATCGGTCAGAAGATCAAGGTAACTGCAGGACACTTCATATCGTCAGGAGCAAACTTTTGAATTCGAGATGTTTCATCTATGACAAGGAATGATCGAACGTTTTCTTAAGAAATTAAGGCAAACCGTGGCTTTCCAAGTATTCTAAAAACAAAAACACTTAAGTCATTTCAAGCATGATTTTTTAAAGACCATAGAAGTGCCTAAAAGTTGTATGCCTTTGTACAGTTTGACTTGCAGCGTAGTATCATTAATAAGAAAGATGGTAGCATTGGCATATAATCCCAAGGGAGGTATGTAAACTTTGCCGTTGGTCCAAGAGTTATCTTGACTAAATGTTAAATCAGTCAATATGGGCATATGAAGCCAGGATCTGGATCGTAATGAAGCTTCAGGGTTTTTTTTATCATAGTGCTCGCTAAGTGGTTTTTTAATCTTATGGTGGCAAGGAAATGACAACAGGCTTGCATTTACTTTGGTGTCCTCAGTATAGACTCTGATAGATATACTATAAGAATCACAATTCCAAATACCCGTCAAAGGAATATGTGGATCTGTACGGTAACGTAACTGAAGCAAGGACATCAGACCCGATATAATTAAATATTTCAGTGCCATTATAAATAATTATCATACCGCTCAAAAAGAATAACTAAATAATAAAAGAAGTCGCATACAAGTCTATACGATTTTACCTAAGGTCTTGTTGCGTAAGAAAGCTTAAATCTTTGCTAGGGATCTAGTTATTTCAATCAAATCTTTGATTTTAACACAATGTCGAGGAGAAAATGAAGCATTTAAAATCACCTCTGGAATTTAACTTAAAACTTCATAAAGCACCATTGGTAACGTTTTGTTTTTTAAGTTTACTTCACCAATTTTTCTAAATTTAAATGACTCTTGTGTTTTTTCATAACAGGATTCCGGTAAGATGATTTCATCCTCACGGGCCGTAGACTGCATGCGCTTAGCAGTATTGACCACATCTCCGATGACGGTGTAGTCCAATCGTTTAAGGTCTTCTGAGCCTATATTACCACAAATCATTTCACCGGAATTAATACCGATGGAAATTCTGGGATAAAACTTTCCTCCTTCGGTTTGAGGCAGACTTTTTATAGCATGTCGTACTGCCAGGCAAGCATCAATAGCTTTAGTGAGATGATGATCCGTTTTAAACACAGCCATCACTTCATCACCGATAAACTTATCTATATATCCACTATGTTTGATGACCTCTTTACTAATGACATCAAGGTATTTATTCAATAGGGCTACCACGAAATCTGGAGGTTCTTGTTCTGTGATCTTAGTAAATCCTGCGATATCAATGAAAGCAACAGTGGCTTCTATCGTTATATTGGATAGTAAAGAGGTATCCTCTGACTTTTGATTCATAAAATTGAGGACTGACTCGTCCACATACATCCGAAGGATATTATTTTCTTTCAAAGCTTTAACCGTGGACTTCAATTGTTGAACGTAGGCAATGGTCTTTTCTATGGTGATCGTCAGATCATCAAAATTGACAGGCTTAGTCAAAAAGTCAAAGGCGCCCCGGTTCATAGCCAGGCGGATATTTTCCATATCACCATAAGCCGAAATCATTACAGACTTCAATAGAGGGTAGTATTCTTTTGTCTTAGCCAGGAGAGTAAGCCCATCCATTTCGGGCATATTGATATCACTCAGGATCAGATCTACATCCAGGTGTATTTTGAGCTTATCCATCGCATCACGACCATTAATCGCGAATATAAACTCGTATTCATTTTCTCTGATTTGCTTCCTGAATTTTTGTCGAATCAATGATTCCAGGTCGGCTTCATCATCTGCTACCAATATTTTGGTCATGAAATAATACTTTTGAATTTCTCCTTCAAGATAATAAAATCAAGCGGTTTGGTCAAAAAATCATCAGCTCCCAGATGCATCGCCGAATTATAATTTTCAACATCACCGTAGGCGGTTATCATCATCACGACCGGAGGAGGGGATTTGTATTTTACTTTGATCTGCCGAAGGAGTTCAATGCCACTCATCCCAGGCATGTTGATATCAGAAAGGATCAGTATCGCTTCGCTGGAATTTATTTTAAGATATTCCAAAGCCTCCTCGCCGGAGAAAGCAAAGACAAAATTCATCACACCATTCTTAATTTCTTTACGAAAGCGTTGTTCGAACAGACCTTGAACATCGCGTTCATCATCTACTACTAAGACTTTCATGAAAGTGGTGGTATTTTAATTAAAAAGTAAGTGTAAAAAAGGATAGAAATGTCTGGTTGGTTCGGGTACTAATATGTCGACAAAGGTATATAAAAGGATTGGCAGAGTATGGAGAATTTGGATTGTAATTGCACTTTTTAGGGGTTGCTTTCCTTTTAAGATATAATTTGACCGCGCTGAGGCCGTGGGCTTTGCGTAACCGTCATGCACCTTTTGAAAGGATTTTAAGAACAAACTTAAAGCATGAATGTCTTGCCAATACAAATTGACTCTGAGTCAAAAAATTGGTTTCGGCAAATAATAAAGAAATTGTACTGATCTGACAAATGATTGAGGAGTATCCATTGCGAACCAGGACTTCAAATAACTCGGATCATTCCAATGGGTAATGAAAATCATCCCAGGTTTGCCATAAATGCCAGTACCTTAGGATCATTAAATTTCATCCTATGAAAAAATTTGTGCTCATCGGTACCTTACTATTTTATGCTTTTTGGTCTCTTGGACAAAATCAGATCGATACCTATATAAAGGAGGCCCAGGCTTATATATCCCAAAAAAATTACAAACAGGCTCAATTGAGTTTACAAGATGCTATCAATGAAATAAATACATTATTAGCAAAACAATTAGTGGAAGCCCTACCCAATGAAATAAACGGGTTAAAAGCTGTGGATGGTGAAACCGATGTCAACGCGGGAGCAGCCATGGGTATGATAGGCGGTGGTATGCAAATCACTAAAACGTATCGCCATGACACCAAAAAGGAAAATGAAGTCGAGCTGATGATCATGGCCAATTCGCCTATGTTAAACGGCTTAAATATGTTTTTGACCAATCCAGCCATGTTGGGACAAGGCCAAAAAAGTGTCCGGGTCGGTACACGTAGAGCCATCATGAAGACGGAGATGGAAGATTACACCGACGAGCAAGGAACATCAAAAAAAATTCAGGTTAGCGAAATCCAAGTACCACTCGGCCAGACACTGATCACATTTAAAACAAAAGGTTTTGCTACAGAACAAGATGCTTTAGCCTTTGCAGCAAAATTTGACTTGGATAAAATCAAAACATTACTGGGAGAGTAGATTACAAATCA
>JAYSTG010000644.1:0-6738 GCA_043719965.1 Saprospiraceae bacterium
TGAATCGCACGATGTATCTAGTGGATGGGATGGTAGGTTTAGGAATAATGTAGCACCTAATGGGGTCTACGTATATATAGTAGAGGCTGAATGTCCACAAACAGGTGCGCGCATATTTTTGAAAGGAGATATTACTTTGATTCGGTAAATTCCATTCAGAATATATCTTTCGAGATATATTGGATAAAGATTTGCTCCGGCCATTGATTTTCCATGGCTGTTTTTTTCTAAATTCGATTCAACTAATTCAATGCATTTTTCGATGTATAAATTTCTAATTTGAGCACCTCACTACTGATGAGTTCACCCAATCTCAATCCTTCTTCGCAATCATTTCTGAAATGCACACCCATGTACATTCTGGATAAAGCGTTTTCTATAGCCATTTCTTTAAAAGAATTAAATGTCCGAGGCTTGCTTAAAAATTCCTTTCTGTTCTTATGACTGTTATCTGTCAATTTAAAGGGTTCCCCAAAGGTTGCGGTAAGAATTCCAGCCGCAGTGGCACCAAAAATGGAATGCCCAGATGGATAAGCAGGAAATGATGGACTATCATGCAGTGGACTCCAATGGGACTGAATGATCCTTTGGATATAGGATTCAGGCCTTTCTACATGATATTTAAATTTTGCTTCCCATGTTTTGACTGCAGCATCATTCAATCCTACGCCCAACTTCATCATCAATTCCAGTACTTGCATCGTTGTCAAAGCTGGTTTTTTTTTCAAAGCTTGCAAAGCAATCGAAATCCATCTACTGGCGGCGCAATACGTGATCCCATGAAAATCATCTGACCAAAAATCTGCAATCCATTTTTTTTCATGAGTCATAGATTTGGATAAGGTGTAGATTTCCCAAGCCTGTCCAAAAGCACTTGAATTTTGCAATTCTGAATAAGTAAGAGGAGCTTGAACATTAATTCCACGGGTGCTTTCGATGAAGACCCTTGAATTACCCCAATATGGCAATAATGCAGGCATCAGGTCTCTTCCTGTTGGCTTCCAAGTTCCTGGACTATCCAATGGCTCGTAAGAATTGTCAAAATTATATAAGTATGCCAGGTGACTTATGGTATCCTGACTGGAATAATTATAAATTTCTATGGCCAACGCTTTACCATATCGATCAGAGGGAAATAATAGCCCGGTATCAATATGACTAGTCATCTGGGCAAGATGTCGGTCATAAATATTTTTTGCTTCCGCTTTCAATACCATATTGGCATGTGGATAAAACGAAGTGGCCATAGTAAAGTAGAGGGCATTTAAACTTGCCGGTAGATGGTAGATTTGATTAGCAGGGAATTGCGGTAATGTGAGCCCGGGATATCGGTCAGCTAAGGATACCGCATTATTTTGATGGATCACTGCAGCTTCCCAGGCGGCCCACCCGATAAAGCCAAAAGTGCGGGCACTCACCGGCGGGCGATATCCATCCGTGACTCGATTGAATGATAAATATTGTTGATACCATTGATCTATTAGGTGTTTTGTTTCTACATCAGCAGTAGGATCACTAGAGCCTGGTCTGCAAGCAAAAAAAGAAAATAGTATTCCAAGCGATATTGCCCACAATGAAATTCGAGCTGTGGACGAAATTTTTGGTTTTATAATTGTAGATGGAGTCGTATTGTTGATGTGAAGTATAAATCGATTTCCATTCACATTATCCGCTTGAATTTCAATAGAGATAGCATGTAAGTCCAATATACTTTTAACCAAAGAAAGTCCTATGCCTGAGCCTGTTGTCTTTTTATGTTCATGAGAACGATAAAATGGTTTGAAAAGATGGTCTATTTCGTTGGAAAGTATGGGGTCACCGGTATTTTGGAATTCTAAGATGATGTGATCGGCAGCTTGAAAGTCAATTAATATACTGCATGTGCTATTACTTGAAAACTTGCAAGCATTATCCATGAGGTTCATAAACGCAATTTTCAGCAGAGCCTCGTTGCCTCGAATGATCATTCCATCTTCATCCAGTGGAGGATGGATCATTTCGATATTGAATTTGTAGGACAAATTCGTTTGATGAAGAGCTGCTTGCGCTTGATAGACTAATTCATCCAATCGTACTTCAGACATGGTTATATTGGCTGCATTGGAATGGACTCTTGCCAACTGTAATAATTTTTCAATCGTGGTGGTCATATCTTGGATATCTTCCTCTATGGACTCCAAGATCTGATTATATTCTTTAGGTGTACGTTCTTTATTGGTTGCATATTGAGTCTGGGTCCGAATAGCAGCCAAAGGATTTTTTAATTCATGAGAAACATTTGATATAAAACTTTTTTCAGTCTTAAAAGCATTGTCTATACGATCGAGCAAGGAATTAAACGTAGTCACTAATTGGGCCAACTCATCATTGGACGAATCAGATATTAATCTTTTACTTAAATCTGTAGGCAATATTTCTTGTACATCATGTATAATCCTGCTGACCGGTCGTAAGGATTGTCCAGCAAAAAACCACCCGCCAAAGGCTACGATGAGTATTGTAAATAGGCTGCTGAATAATAAAATGTTGCGCAGTTGATTCAATTTGCTATAATCAGGTTTGTCCTCGGCGACCACGATATAATTTGCATTTTTTCGGGAGGTATACACATATCCAAAAGCTTTATAAGGTGTATTTAAAAACCGAAACTCTCCATTTTGTTTGATGGATTGCAGAGCAGATACGGGTGTCGTCGGAGCATAGGATATCAGACTATAGATCCTATCTAGATCGGTATTGTATATTGAAGTATTGCCAATGTCTTTGATTTGGATGGTCTCCGGTTTTTTTACTTCAGAGGTTTTATGAAAATCATCCTCATGAAACAAAACCATTTCTGCGGTCATCCGCGCTTTACTCTCCAGATGATTATAGAGTTCATTTTCTACATGCTGTTTAAAGCGGTCATATATAAACAGCATGGAGAATGCATAGATGCTGATGGTAATCAGTATAAACTGTAAGGAAAGTCTTGTCCTAATCTTCATGATCAGACTTCTTTTTTCATATAGTAGCCAATTCCAAAATGGGTATGAATTAATTTTGATTCATACCCTTTATCTACCTTTTTTCGCAGGTAATTTACGTAGACCTCGATGACATTCGTATTGATTCCCTCACCGAGGTTCCATACTTTTTCCAATATTTCACGCTTTGGGATCACCCGGCCCTGATTCCTAACAAAATACTCCAAAAGTGAAAATTCCTTTGGAGTCAGCACTATTTTAGTTGCACTTCGTTTGACCTCCAATGTAGATATATTAAGCTCTAGGTCTTCATAACTTATTTTTTCGCCAGACAAATTTGATAACTTAGATCTGCGATATAATGCTTGTATCCTGGCCAATAATTCCTTTAAATCAAACGGTTTAGCCAAATAATCGTCTGCTCCGGCAGTCAGACCAATCACCTTATCCTCCGTTTCATCCAATGCAGAGATCATTAAGATAGGGGTTTTTATTGCTCTGTTTCGGAGAACTTGAGATAATTCTACTCCGCTCATTCCGGGCATAATGACATCAGTAATAATCACATCACAAGCGTTTTGATCATAGATCTTTAGACCCTCCAGGGCTGTTTTGCCAACTTCGCAGTCTATACCGTTTTCTTTTAAAAAAGCCTGCACCGAATTTGCTGTTTTTGGTTCATCTTCGATTAATAATACTCGCATAATGGGTCAAATTTCACCATCTTTTGTATATTTAGGCACTTTATTTGTATGTCTAAACATATCTCTAAGCAAAATTTTAGATAAATGAGGTCCTCAGAATTTTAAAATTCAGGAAACTCTAATTATTTTTGTGTCAACGAAATTTATAATTACCTAAACATCAATTAGTTAATAAAAAACGCATAATTATGGACTTTAAATTTTTACGAATCTTACTTCCCCTTACACTTGCCTTATTCATCGTAAGCTGTGAAAAAAACAATGTCGACGATCCAACGGGTCAAGAAGCTAAAGTCTTAGTTGCAGATTTCGACTATACAGTGATCTGGGAATGGCATGAGCTTTTTATGGTTATAGATAAAGATGCCCTTGGCTACCGACCTCTACCTGGCCCAAGAGCAAATAGCTATATGGGTTTAGCAGCCTACGAAACTGCTGTACCTGGTATGCCATCGTTTAACTCAATGAAGAACCAATGGGGTCCGGAGCTTAAGATTCCTGTATTCCCAGTAGATCAAAAGATCCACTGGCCTACGGCATTAAATGCCTCTTATGGTTATTTGATGAATAAATTTTTCTTCAAGACAAATTATGTAGCTGGTGCAGGACATCTGACCAATAGTGAGGCTATTCGATTGATAGGGGCGTTGCATAATGGCCTGGAAAACAAATACAAGGCAGAAATCAATGATAATGTAGTGTTTAATGACTCTAGGGCTTGGGGCGAAAAAGTAGCTTCATCTGTTTGGGCTTGGTCTATTACAGATGCCTATGGTCATGAATCAGACCTCAATCCTCTCAATAATGATAAGTCAAAGGAGTTCTTTTACGATTGGAAATCAAAAGGCCTGGATGGTGCAGGAAAACTTATTCCTGGCAGATGGGTTCCAACAAATGACAACCCAAATGGAGGGATGTTTCCTTTTGGGGGCAGATGTAGGACTTTCGCAACGACGGAAACCCAAAAATTATGTGTAGCACCCATACCATTTAATGACAATCCTTCATCAAGATTTTATGCTGAAGCACTAAATGTATACAATTCAAGTAATTCAACCATGAGTTATGAGCAAAGATGGATAGCAGAGTTTTGGTCAGATGACATTTTTGGTCAAACTTTCAGCCCTCCGACTAGGTTAGTAGCTTGGCTTGATCAAGTAATGGGCAAAGAAAAATGTAATCTTGAAAAAGCGGTGGAATCTGCTGCTAAATTAGGTCTTGCCTTAAATGATTTTGGTGTATCTGCTTGGCATTCAAAATATGTATACAATCTGGAAAGACCAGAACACTATATCAAAAGAGTGATTGATCCTAAATGGGAACCAATCTTAACCAATACAGTCAATGGTGCCATTGGTATCACACCTGCTTTCCCAGCTTATCCTTCTGGACATGCTACATTTGGCGGCGGCGGCGGTGCGATTTTAGCCCATTTGTTTGGTCAAAATTATGAGTGGACAGACCTATGCCACAAAGGAAGATCTGAGTTTATCGGTACTCCAAGGACTTTTGCGTCCTTTGAAGATGCTGGATTTGAAAATGCAATGTCTAGAGTCCCGTTAGGGGTGCATTTCCAAATGGATTGTTTAGCTGGTCTTGATCTTGGCAAAGGTGTTGCAAGACGAGTATTGGCTTTGCCTTGGAAAAAATAATTAGTTAATTGATTATAATCGCATTTAAACATCTCGATCAGTTTTGAATTGGTCGAGATGTTTCCTTTAAAGCCTATCTGAATGTTTATTATGGTAAGATTGTTTTTTTTGATGTTGCTTCTTGTTGCCGTTAGTGCGTGCCAAGACAAGGATATTGAGCCCAGATTTATTAATTATTCGGATGGTACAAAACAAGCTTCATTTTTTGTAAATAAAAAGGGGGATATGGTGGGTCCCTATACCGAATACTATCGCTCAAGTAAAATCAAAAGTGTAAAAGTATTTGAAAATAATCTTGAACAGGGCAAAGGCATTCACTACTATGAAACGGGTGAGCTGAGGGAGGTACAGTATTTTGTTCAAGGAAAAAAGCATGGAGGGGACACTTTGTATGAAATAGATGGCAAGTTCAGGAATTTATCCTATTTTGATCATGGCAAGATGAACGGCACGTTTATTAAGTATAAAGACTCTATGGACAGTATCGAATTGGAATCTGTTTATATTCAAGATTCTTTGGTTTCTATCAAGAAATATTAAGAGGTTTTAAAATTTAAGAACAGTTAGTTGTTCTTTAAAATGGTTGCATTATGCGATTGTATATAGTCATTATTTTAATGAGTAGCTTGGCATTTTTGACTATTGGCCAAACAGGAGTGGATAGTATCAAAAGCGAATTGCCTACGGTTATTATCCAGGCGACCAGGCCAGTTTATGATATTAAAAGATTACAATCTATTCAAGGTACCTATATATATGAGGGTAAAAAAAATGAAGTCATAGATCTGACCCTAAAAAATATTGCACTTTCAGAAAAATACGGCCGCCAAATTTTTTCTAAAATTCCAGGCGTATTCGTGTATGATATGGATGGTACTGGCAATCAATTGAACATAGCTACCCGCGGTCTCGATCCACATAGAGGTTGGGAATTTAACGTTCGAAAAGATGGAATAATTACCAATTCTGATATGTATGGCTACCCAGCTAGCCATTACTCTATACCCATGGAGGCAGTTGAGCGCATAGAGCTTGTAAGAGGCAATGGCTCCTTGCAGTACGGATCTCAATTCGGAGGCATGATCAATTATGTGAGTAAGCAACCTGACTCCACCAGGAAATTTGCTTTTGAAAATATAAGTACTGTGGGGTCTTACGGCCTAGTCAGTACATTCAATCGTGCATCAGGTACCTTGGGAAAATTTAAATATTCCACTTGGGTCAATAAAAAATGGATCACAGGGTATAGAGACAATGGTGAATCCGGGTATGCAGCAGAAGCGGTGACTTTGTTTTATGATCCGATCAAATCGGTGCACTTTAAAATTGAACTTACCCACTCTAATTACCGCGTACATTTAGCTGGTCCACTGACAGATAAAATGTTTAATGATGATCCTACACAGTCCACACGAG
>JAYSTG010000645.1:0-2552 GCA_043719965.1 Saprospiraceae bacterium
AAGTCTACTTAACTCATTTGACCAGATTTATATTATAAACCTAAATGGCAGCGCAAAACAAGAAGGAAAATTACCAGATGGAATTATTAAAGATGAAAACGTCTTTGACATTGAACAAGGTGTTTCCATTTCATTTTTTATTAAACGGAAAGGACTAAGTAAAAAGGTATTTTATACAGACTTCTGGGGCACAAGAAAGGATAAATATTTAACGTGCTTGGAAGAGGGTATCAATTCTATTCAATGGATTGACTTAGAACCAAATTCACCTGATTACTACTTCATTCCCAAAGACAATAAGCACAAAAGCGAATACGAAAAGTTCTATCCAGTCACAGATATTTTTAAACTCTACAGTCTTCCACTAATGAGTGGAAGAGACTCTGTAACTATAAAACACACAAAAAACGAAATCAAAAATGTTTTAAAAACATTTCAAGAAAAAAGCGAAAAAGAGATTCGTGAATTACTTTCCACTGGAAATGATAGCAGGGACTGGAAAATTTCAAAAGCAAAAGAAGATATTAGAAATACAAGTGCTTCAGATACATATATAAAAGAGGTAGCATATCGTCTTTTTGACAATAGATTTACCTATTACACTGGAAATGCCAAAGGGGTTCATGCAAGTCCACAATTCAAAGTTTGTAAGAACATGCTTTTTGAAAACATTGGGTTGCTTTTACCAAGGCAGATTTCAAAAAACGAATTCAGACATGTATTCTGTACAAGGTTAATCCCTGAAATGTGTGCAATTTCAACTGCGACAAAGGAACAAAACCAATTATTCCCTTTATATCTCTATCCTGAAGCAACACTTGCTAATAAAAAGCAAAAAGTCAATCGTGAAGAAAATTTCACTGGTGATTTTAGAAATTTTATTGATAAAAAGTACGGTAAAGGAATTTCACCAGAACAAGTTTTAGGTTATATCTATGCTATCCTTCATAGCAAAACATACCGTTCCAAGTACTCAGAATTTTTGAAGGATAAATTTGCTCGAATACTCTTTACAAAGAATAAAAAACAATTTAACAAACTTTCAAAGTTAGGAGCGCAACTAATCGTGGTTCATTTATTGGAATCCGAAGTTGACAAGGGACTTGGGGACTTTATTGGAAAAGGCTCTAATACAATTGACGCTATAAAGTTTTCTGAAGAAAAACGCATTGGCAAAATACATATTAACAAAACGCAATTATTCAATAAAGTCTCGCGTGACATTTGGGAATTTCAGATTGGAGGCTATCAAGTAATCGATAAGTTCCTAAAAGAACGAAAAACAAGAGAACTAACAATTGATGAAGTCGAGAAAATTACTTCAATAATTAATGCAATAGCATTTACTCTCGAACAAATGAAAAAGATTGATGACCAAACAAAATCATGGATATAAATGGAGATAGTATTTTATAGAAATAAAGAAAAGCCTAATTACTATTTGCTTTATAAGGGCAAAAATGGAGTTAATGCTAAGAAAATGCTTCGTAAACTGACAAATGTCGGAGAATATGAAAATAGTGGATTTGATATGGTGAACGTAGAAATAGGTTATATTTTAAAAACTGAACTCGGTAATGATTTTTTTGAATTTATCACATTGACAATTTCCTCAAATCACATTGACAATCCCTCATATAATGATGAAACGTTTAAAGCTTGGTGTGAATTTAAAAGTTTTGAACCTGAAAAATGGATGAGTGAGTTCAATGCATTTCAGAATTCAAAGATTGATGAATATTCCGACGAAAGTTTACCACCCTTCCACTCCAAAGTTTACCATTTATTCCGCGTGAAAGTTTACCAGCATCTGCATACTTATATCACTAAGGGAACGCTTCATAATTTCAATATTAGTTATTTATTTTTTTTCTTCTTAGCGACTTCCCTAAAAGCTCTACTCTATGAGCGGAAGCTGTCAATCTGTCAAGGATCGCCTCAGCCGTCGTAGGTTCATTAATGAACTCATACCATTTATCTACGGGCAGTTGTGAGGTGATGATAGTAGCTCCCTTTCCATACCTGTCTTCCAGTATATCCAGCAGTGCAAGCCTGGCATCATGGGATAATGGTTTAATTCCAAAATCGTCGAGTATGAGCACCTGATGATTGGCGATGTTTTTGATCCATTTTAAATAAGAGCCATCCAGTTTAGTCTGGGTAAGGGCTTCCAGGAATTTGTTCATCGAAAAGTATAATGTTTTGTAACCAAGGAGGCATGCGCTACGCCCCAGGGCGCAGGAAAAATAACTTTTTCCTGTCCCGGTTAAACCGCCGATTAATACGTTTTCTCCTTTTTCAATAAACATACCATCGGAGAGACGCAGTACCATTTCTCTTGTAAGTCCTCTTTCAGGTGTGCAGATCACTTCCTCCAAAATAGCATTATAGCGAAGCCGGCTGTTTTTTAACAGACGCTCTGTACGGTAGTGGTTCCTGTATTCTACTTCTGCCTGAGAGAGCAGGGCTACCAGGGAATGAGCATCTTCCTGCTGATGGGATGGAAGGTCTAGTGCTGCCTGATAACGTTTAGCCATACCGTTAAGTCGCAG
>JAYSTG010000646.1:0-6681 GCA_043719965.1 Saprospiraceae bacterium
AAACGAAAATCTATTTCCCACCGAGCTGGTTTCATTCAAAGCGGGCCAGAAAAATCCCATCTTCAAAGGCACAGAAGATACCTCAGAATGGGATGAAACTATCAGAGAAAGAGGGTATATACTCAAAGAAGAGGATGTATATCACCTGTGGTATACGGGCTACAAAAAATCATGGGAGGTGCCCTTAGCGCTGGGCTATGCCAGCTCTCCGGATGGTATAGTATGGACCAGATATGCTTCTAATCCCATCTATGATTCTCTCCATACGGAAGATATGATGGTAATCAAAGACGGTGATACGTATCAAATGTTTGCGGAAGGGAAAAATGATATAGCTCATAGATTAAGCTCTCGGGATCGGATACAGTGGCAAGAGCAGGGCAATCTGGATATACGAAAAAAAGATGGTAGCCCTCTGGATCCCGGGCCCTATGGAACACCCACTGTGATTAAAGAAGATGGAATATGGTATCTTTTTTATGAACGAAATGACTCTGCAGTGTGGCTAGCCACCAGTAAGGATTTATTGATATGGACGAATGTACAAGATGAACCTGTATTAAAAAAAGGGCCTTATGCATATGACCTGCATGGCGTAGCTATGAATCAAATCATCAAATACAAGGGTAAATACTATGGCTACTATCATGGCACTCCTGATGTTGACTGGTCTACCTGGAATGTAAATGTGGCGGTATCAGATGATAAGATCCATTGGACAAAATATGATCATAATCCAATATTGGAAGATAATAAATCAAGTGGTATACTGGTACATGATGGCACAGCGTTTAGGTTGTACTCCATGCACCCGGAGGTCTGTGTTCATTTTAAGGATGGAAATTGATTTATAATTGTGGATAAATACAATAAGATTAATTACGAGAAATTCTGTTTATTCTTCTTCTTCATTAAACATAATATAAAAAAACTTTTGCCTCGATATAAGATCGAATTCATTGGGATCATATTGTTCCTTTCCTATTAATCCAAGCCATCGTCTCATATCTTTATATTCCGAACCCTTCGGATTATTTAAGACTTCTAACATATTGGCATATCCAGGAATTCCACCACAATCCTCAGGAGGACATTTGCCAGCTCCTGAAAGTAGAGAAGGTATAGAAATTTTTTCCCCACCTATCTTTTCAAGTGTAATAGTATGTGTCCAATCATCGCCAAAATCATATATATACTTAAACTTTTTATATTTCTTAAATATTTGTCCAACAGTGACTTGACCCGGGTCACCGTCTTCCTCTCCATCTCCATATGAAGGATAAGAACCGTAACCTTTAGGAGAAAACATATATAAATGATATGTACCCCATCCGAATGCCATCTGAATCACCTTATGTAATTCTTCGAGGTTAAAATGTTCGGGTACTACTACCCTCCTCCAGACTTTAATATCAACCAGTTTGAGATCTATTTTCAAAAAACATCCAATACTTTCGGGCAGGTCCGGATCTTTTTCTAAGATATTCGTATTTCCTATTCCTTTTGTTTTTAAGTATTCTTGTACGATTTTGAGCTTGCCATTATAATACAGATCATGTGACATTATTGGATAGATAAAGTTATGTATTTTATAGATTTTATTTAGCCTACTCTCCCAAAATAGGGGTTGATTAATATTCTTGTTAGTTAGCCACTGATAGCCCCGAGCTAGATGTTTTTATTCTTTAATTCAGTTACAGCTCTATTGGCAGCACGAGCGGTAAGGGCCATAAAAGTCAGTGTAGGATTTTGTGTACCAGTCGAAGTCATACATGCCCCATCACTCACAAAGACATTTTTACAACCATGCACCTGATTCCACTCATTGAGTATCGAGGTCTTTGGATCACGACCCATACGAGCACCACCCATCTCATGGATATCAGATCCAGGAGCTGATTTGGTATCATTTGCGGTAATATTAGTAAAGCCAGCTTTTTCAAACATGATTTTGCTTTGTTCTACATAGTCGGTGGCCATTTTGTCATCGTTTTCTTTCCATTCTGCAGAGAGTATGATTTGAGGGATACCGTACTTGTCCTTGAGATCGGTGTGCAAACGAAGATGATTATCTTCCACTGGGACACACTCGCCCATCATCCAGGATCCAATGTTCCATATACCATAATTAGTCGTAAGTAGATTTTCTCGAAGTTGATCGCCGATCATACTAGTATCGGGGCTCGTACTTCGGCCTGCACTGATGCCTACTGCATAACCTCGCAAAAAATCCATCTCTTGCTTGCGTACATTACGAAAGCGGGGAATGTATGCATTGGATGGATTACGGCCATCCGTACGCTTATCCGCAAATCCTTCATATTGTGCATTAGCTTTACCGCGATAATTGTGCCAGGAAAGAAATTTTCCGAGCATACCACTATCATTGCCTAGTCCATTGGGAAATCTCGAAGATTTACTATGAAGTAGAATGGCAGTGCTGTTGATGGTAGATGCATTCACAAATATGATTTTTGCATAAAACTCCATCATTTCATGAGTATGGCGATCGATGATCCGCACACCAGTAGCTTTATTTTTTTTATCATCATAGATAATGGAATGTACTACCGCATCTGGTCGAATCGTCAGCTTTTTTGTCTTCATAGCCCAAGGAATGGTGGATGCATTGGCGCTAAAATAGGCTCCATAGATACAGCCTCGATTACACATATTTTGATTCTGACATTTGTTTCGACCTTGTTGCACATGTATGGGTTGTGGATCAGTGATGTGGGCACAACGGCCTTGAATCAAATGGCGATCAGGAAAATGCGTTTTCAATTGTTCTTTGAAATACTGCTCCACACATGACATTTCAAATCCAGGCATGACTTCACTATCTGGTAATTCATCTATACCATCTTTATGGCCTGCTATTCCTGCAAATTTTTCTACATGACTATACCAGGGTTCAATATCTTTATATCGTATAGGCCAATCCGTGGCAAATCCATCACGTGCTGGTCCTTCGAAATCAAAATCAGACCATCGCTGTGTCTGCCTAGCCCATAACAATGATTTTCCTCCTACGTGATATCCACGAAACCAACGAAATGGCTTTTCATAGACTACTGGTTGCTCATCATCTTTCATAGCCCAGTGCAAGGTTGCTTCTTGCATAAACCGTCCAAAGGGTAGACCTGTTCGTTTTTCCAATGGCACACTGCCCCGATACTCAAATTCATAGGGCGCTTTGGATGCGGTGGGATAATCTATGATGTGTTTGACTTCGCGTCCTCGCTCAAGGACAAGCGTCTTTAGTCCCGCATCACAAAGTTCTTTGGCAGCCCATCCACCACTGGCGCCTGATCCGATGACGATAGCATCGTACCTACGTTTTTTTATTGAATCGATATTTAAATTTATCATGATAGTACTTTTGTAAAACCATTAAGGTCTAGATTAATTATTAAAGTTTAAAAGTTTAAATGATAGTACACTTTAGGCATTTACATCTACGCATCCGTAGTAGTGACCTGGCGCTACTTTATATTTATGATATTTGACCATGATTTCTTCAGAAGTGCTAAATCCTCGGATCGTTTCTGATTTTAATACATTAAAAAAATCTTTTTCCTCTTTATTTGCAGTAGTGGACATAGCCAGAAACAATGCTTCCCGCTGAGGGGATGTACAAGATCCGAACCCGGTGCCATGAGCGGTAGATGCATTAGCATCCAATGCAGCTAGTTGTTTTTTGATATTGTTTTGCACTTCTTGTTCGTAACATTTATCGAAGAGCTTTTGAAGGAAAACATCGACTCCTACCGCTTTAGCACCTATAGAATTGCCAGACGGGATGATCGTATCGACCAGTGCAGAAAGCATCTCTTGTTCTGATTTGCTAAAAGATGATGTGTAAAGATGTAAGGAAGTGATATTCCATGATGTTGCCCAACCGGGTAATGTAAATATAGCTCCTGTAGCAGTAACAAGATTTTTTAATGTGGATCTCCTATTCATTTTTAATTCGATTTTTCTATAGAAAAAATTAGTCATTCAGCTCACTTAAAACGATAAGAAAAATAGAAACTTCTTAAAGCCTTGGTCGCCGGAATGGTTATCATCCTAAAGTTACATCAAATAATGTAACACGCCTAGTCTTTGATGGAATAGTGTTATTGGGGGATGGAATAGTGAAAAACTTGAAGTTTATTAACATTTAAACCATACAAATATTATTTTTGAGCGTTTATTCTACATTACTTCAATTGATATAACCTACCGATTAAACACGTATTTTCTGGTATTTTTCTAAGGACAGTCTTGTTGGTGTAGCCTCCATCTACACTCAAGATTAGCTTCTTATCCTTATATCCATCCTGATCTAAATCTTCTCTTAGTTGAATAATGTGCTGGATTCCTTGCGCGCTAAGATTGTGAATTTTAAGTTGTTCCTTGTATTGTATGAATGCTTCCAGTGGAGCTTTTTTATTGGGCTTTTTAACTCCAGGGCAATGATAAAAACCAACGGGAATAGATCGAGATTGAACACATCCTTTTTGCGTAGAAACTGCCAACGAAATTTGAATAAACCGTTGACCCCATATGAAGTTCGTATGAAAAGGTGGGCCTAAGGGGTCCCGTCGCCAAGAAGTTCCAGGTATTTTCTTCCCTGTTTTGTGTATTAAAGTGTCATCCAAATGGGAAACAATATATTCTTGATCACTTATGATTTTTAAACTATTCCTCCTAATAACATTAAACAGATTCTTAATGCTAAATCGTGAAAGTGAAAATATTCTATAATTCGCACTCCAATCCTGGAATTGATTGCCCATTGAAGTAATAATGCCGGTAAGTGTATGTCTACTGAAACAAGTCACTACTCCATAAGCTATCTTCCTAGCTCTTTCATATGTTCTGGTTTGGTTAAATGCATCACGTGCTTGGCTGAATAATAAATTAAATTCATGAACTATCCCTTCGATTTCTTCCGGAGTTTTTTTTTCAAAGGGGCTACAGATTCATCACTTCGTTTTAAAACCAAATTCTGATGATCATCAATTAGCCACTCTACTTCCTCTCCCTTCGAAAATTCGATAGCCTGCGCAACTGCCGCAGGAAAATTGACATACCATTGTTCACTGTTTGCCCTTTTAATTACTTGAACTTTTGTTGGATATCCCATATTTATTAAATTATCTAGTCATATAACTAGATACAAAAAAACAAAAAACATTCCTGATATTCAAACTTTTAGTCATATAATTTTATTTTTTTTACTCTTTTATGTTCGTATAGCCAAACTCCAGCAATCCCGAAGGGATTTAACCTCAATGACTCCACAAGCATTGTGGAGTCATTGAAAAAG
Source organism: Saprospiraceae bacterium (assembly GCA_043719965.1). GTDB lineage: Bacteria > Bacteroidota > Bacteroidia > Chitinophagales > Saprospiraceae > JADJLQ01. Next base: position 5,318 of record JAYSTG010000646.1, read on the forward strand.
GATATTAATAACCCTGAAGGGGTTGAACTAAACCCAAATAGATGCGAAACTAAATAAGCTGAAAACTGTGTAAAGAAACGGATGGACTTAACCTTGGTTGAAGGTTAGTAACAATTACATACCAGCTGGTATAGAATGCAATGCTATACGATTACCTTCACTATCCAAAAACATAGCCATATGCCCATACTCCGGGCTGATTTCCGTCTTAGGTAATAGGATGGTACCACCAGCTTCGGTGATCCGATCGAGAAAGATCTGTACATCCGGATTACCATTGAGATACACTAAGGTGCCATCTGTAGCAGAAGGTTTATAAAAGCCTTCTGCATAAGTTAATGCTCCTCCTACCCCCATCGGATCTTCCAGTGGAAACATCCTCATTTTGACATTGGGCATATCTAACGGATTGAGCTTAATATCAAAAATCGTCTCATAAAATTTAGAGGCTCGATCGATATCGATAGTCGGGATTTCAAACCAACTGATTGCATTTTTAAAAACCATATTATACAAATTTACGACACAAAATATAGATATTGCATCTTTCTTCCTTCACCCAAAAAGGGGGATATTTAATAGGAACTCTATTCACTAGGATTGACCGACTCCAGGATCTTGCCAAATTCATCATTGTTGGGTTCCCACAGTTCGATCTTATGACCTTCAGGGTTGAGTATCCACCCAAATTTTCCATACTCAAATGTCTCCATCTCTCCGACAATTTGTACGCCTTCTTCCTTAAGCACTTTTAAGAGTTCTTCGAGATTTTCTACGCGGTAATTGATCATATAGTCCTGATCACCGGGCTTGAAATACTCCGAATCTTTTTTAAACAAACTCCATACCGTGTGCCCTGTATTTCCTTGTTCATCCTTCCAGGAAAAAGTAGCTCCATATTGATCGGTGATGATTCCTAAGTGTTTTGAATACCAAGCTTTGAGTGCATGGGTATCATAAGATTTGAAGAATATGCCGCCAAGGCCAGTGACTCGTTTCATGGATAAATAGAATAGTGATTCGAAATATAATGAATTTTGTCGTAGTTGGTTGTGATGGATCAGGATTAGATTGATGGGATGTATCTGAGTCTGAATATTACCTAAATTTGGATCATATTAGATTCTAATAAGTTAGGAAATATACGCAGTAAAAATTCGTAAACTCAGATGTTAGCGGCAAAAACTGCCTTCAAATCAAGCAAATTGATCATGGGTAAAGAGACATAAATTGCTTAACTTTACATGACTTAAATTATTTTGTAAAAAACATTGATAATGATTTAATTATGGCAACACTGGTTCGATATAATACGTTTTAAACGTTTAAAACGAAGTGATATACCCCCCAAGCCAGAGGGAGTA
>JAYSTG010000647.1:0-2537 GCA_043719965.1 Saprospiraceae bacterium
CTTAGGAAATTTCATATTGAAAGCTCAATTGATTTTAGTTGGTTAGCTGGATTTCACTCTACATTAAATGCGTTGACTGCCTTCGGTTTAATCATAGCGTATTATTTTATCAGGAAAAAAGATATTCGTAAGCATCAGCAGATGATGACCATTAACATGGCGATGTCTTCGTTGTTTTTATTGTCTTATATCCTGTATCACCTGACGACACCTGAAGTAAGATATTGTCATATCGGTTGGATTAGAACTTTTTATCTTGTTTTATTGATTACTCATGTAGTATTAGCGGCAGTGATCATGCCATTAGTCTTATACACCTATATTCGAGCATTCACAGGTCAAATTGTTTTACATAAAAAAATGGCTCGATGGTCATTTCCGATATGGCTTTATGTCGCAGTGACTGGACCTGTCATTTATCTTATGTTAAGAAATTGTGTAGCCTGAATATTATCGCGTAAATTTACCGCTGTGAAAACCATCCGCTTTACCATCGTTATTCTTTTGTGCACTGTGGTTATATTGAGTTTGGATGCTCAGTGTCCGATGTGTAGAATGTCTTTGGAATCTAATATGCAGGAGGGTGGGGGGAACTCCATCGGTAGGAACATCAATGCAGGCATTCTTTATATGTTATTGATTCCTTATTTATTGGTTGGTACCATTGCCTATATATGGTATAAAAACTATCGAAAGCAACTCGAACTCGAAAAATAAAATCACCCTAATCAAGGCTCTAAAGTAAGGTAGGCTAGAAATTTGGAGTTGCTTTGTTCTGACTCCAATTGTTCCAAAATTATAATTTGATCAATATCCAAATGGGAACAGTCAAAAAAGCATTCACCATCTTTAATCAATAATATTTGTGGAGATTCATGAAAGACCTTATATTTTTCAGATACAAGATTACTCAAAGATCGGAATTGGAAGAGGTCAAGGTAAAAAGCTGGAAGTTCGTGAAGGCCTGATAATGTCGATTTAGGATTATACATCCTGGAATAAGCGATATCACTTACGGAGCATCTTGTGCTGTGTTTGAATATCAGTATTGGCTGATTCTTAGAAAGTGCATCAATATCATCGAGCTGATTAACATCAGTCAAGTGGGTCCAATTCATATTTAAATCTAACTTTAGAAATCACTCGGGCAGCCCAGTCCTCTATTACAAGCCTGGACACACAATGCCAAAAGCACGCAAACAGCCCAAAATAGTCTCCGAAACAACAGCTTTTTCATATGATTTGATTTAGGTACATAATAAGCAAATATTAAACCAGAACGCATTTTTATGTCATTTAGGTATGTATTAAATGTTAAAATTTAACAAATTATTTTAAAATTGAATGTGTATGTTGCTGATTTTCAGTAGCTCAAAATTGCCGTAAAAAAAATAAAGTATTGCTTATCAAATATCACCTAGTCATAAAATAATCAATATTTTAGCATTGCCACTTTATACAAAATGCAATTCTGGATTTGGAATAATACCACTCTATACTTTATCGGTAAATTTATTTATTGGGGTTTGTTCCCCAACACTCACTTTTATAAAACTAACCTAAATATTTGGCCACAAATACCTTCTGGATTAGTCTGCCAAACATCTGGTAGTCAGGTAATTTACTCCGGTCCGATGGAAATTTGCATTAATCAATCAACAGGTGATTTTACACCGAGTTTCATTACAGTTGACCCTAATCTAAAAAAAAGGAAGTACACAACGTTCATTATTAATGAAATGGATGGAGACACTCCCGGAAACGATACTGCAGAATTTATCGAAATTCTTGGACCACCTGATTCATCTTTAAAAAATATGGTCGTTGTGCTATTCAATGGGGCTGCGGTTGCTCCCTCCAATGCTTCCTACCGGATTATAGACCTGGATAAATTTTATACCGATAGTTGTGGTTTGTTTTTGATCCATGGCCCGAAAGTTCCAGATCCTCATCCGACGAATAGCCTATACGATACTTTGATTACAGTGGGAAATGGCTTTATTCAAAATGGCCCTGATGCTGTGGCTTTGTATCGGAAAACCAATTACCTCAATAACACCGCTCCGCTGCTTGATTCTTTGGTCGATGCTATTGTGTATCATAATACAACAGGTAGTATAGATAATGATCTACTTTTATCACTAAATCAGCTTACTCAATATGTAGAAAATTCTACTGCATCGCTGGCAAGGATGCCAGACCATTTAGGAGCTTTTGTTCGTGATAGTACCCCTTCACCTGGCATGTTTAATTCATTGATTAATACAAGCTACTCTTACGTTTGGTTATTAACTCAAAATGATACAATCATTCAGACTATAGGAGGTAATAATGCGCCGACTTATGCCGGCAATTTTACGATACAGGAAGAAGGAACTTATTGTGTACATGGATTATCAATTTATGGGAGCTATAATGATTTTGTGAATTGTGGTTTTAATTCCATCACAGCGATCTCTGATAGTATAGCTATTGGCTATTGTGGAACTTTAAGTAATACTTGTCAAAATATTTTAGTCTCAGGAGGTTTTATTTAT
>JAYSTG010000648.1:0-6640 GCA_043719965.1 Saprospiraceae bacterium
TCAAATCCAACAGCAAAAATTCTTTTGCCGATGACATTGTACAAAGCGTTTACTTGAAAACCAATCTCCATATCATTGTAATTCAATCCTCCATTGACAATAAAAGGAGATTGGCCCTGTAGTGCACGCTGATCCGACTGTCCACTTTGAATATTCTTACCAAGAGTGACATTAGAATGAATAAAAGTGGCATTAAATACCGTACTTAATTTACCTAGGAATGTGGAAGTCGTTAACGTAGAAAAAGACTTTTTAATTTCAATCTCCATACCATAATTGATGCTTTGTTCTGCATTGGCAAATGTAAATGTCTTAGCTCCACCGGATCCAGATCCAGGTACGACTAAGGACTCAATTGGGTTTTTAAATTTTTTGTAAAATACGGCCACACTCAAAACCTCATTTGGAGTAGGATAAAATTCAATTCGAGTATCCAAATTTTGCACTACTGCAGTCTTCAAGGGTGCACCCTTATAAACATAGTTATAATCAAAATCGTAATACGCAAATGGTGCCAGCTCTCTGAATTCAGGTCGGTTTAATGTAATACCGTATGAAGCTTTCAGTATCGTTTTATGATTAAATGTATAGACTAGCGATGCAGAAGGCAAGGTCTTCATTATCGGATAGTCTAAATAGATTGGATCCCCACCGATTAAAGCACTAGTCAAAGTCTGCTGATTATACTCAAATCGCACACCACCATTAAATAATATTTTATTCCCAAGAGGTGCCAGTACATTGACGAATCCCGCATACAAATTATTGGTTGAAACATATGAATCACTTGGATTGGTTTGTTCATCAATCTTGATTCCACTTCGGTTACTGATATGATTAAATAAATTATCTATTCCACTTTCGATCAATGTATTGTCGAAGTCTGAGGCACTGCCTCTAACATAACCGAGATTGCGTGCAGTAAATTCTCTTCTCTTGTCTTCCAGATTACCACCCAGTTTGACTATAACATCATTTATTTTCTTCGATAAATTCAAATTACCCGAATATGTATTTTCAGACATGTCAGCAGAAAATCGTCCCAAGAAAAAGGCCTGTGCAGCTCCAAAGGGTACATATAAAGTGGATAACCCGGTGCTTTCATCCAAATCTGATCGATATCTTCTATAATCCGGCTGATTGCGGGTTGCACGATTGTAACCCAAAGTCCAATCGAACAACCAGGATTCCTTTTGATCCAGTGTATGATTACCTAATAATTGGCTGGACAAAATATTTCTGTATACCTGATCGAAGGAATGACTATTGGGAATGTAATTAGATTCAAAATTCTTGCCACCTCGATTTACATAGCTTCCATTACTATTTTGATTAAACAAGTTTTTCCATTCGATTTGATGGTGATTTGACATCCTTGCTGTCCAATTGTGTAAAACTCCTAATCGAATATTGGTATTGTATTGTGCATCATTGTAATTGTATATTCTTGATTCTTGACCCCCAGTCTGTTCATTATAGTCTCCTCTATTGATATTAAAAAGAGTTTTAGAATTATGATATGCCAAAGAGGTGACATGACCTATCTGTGCCTTGCCGGCTTTGAATCGAATACTCTGAGTAAGATTGATTCTTTGATCAGGGGCTGCTTGGGTAGCAGCTGCAACCCAATTGTTTTTCAACGCTTTCCCTGCTAATTCCAATTCAATCGGATTATTGATTACATTATTAATCGATGAAGGAAATTTATCTGGTAAATTGTGATAACCATCATTGAATGCTGTCCATTGTAATTTACCTTGTTTAGGTTGATAAAATTCATTGAACGTGGTGCCCTGTCTAAAGCTCGATGAATAATCCAAAGTAAATCCGGTTTTGTCAGGTATGCCTTTTGTAAATATTTTTACCACACCTCCGGCAAAGTCACCTGGCAGATCTGAAGAAGGGCTCTTAAATACTAGTAATCTCTCAATTTGTCCTGCAGGGATAATATCAAAGGAAAATGATTTCACATCCGTCTCCATAGATGGTGTTAATGCATTATGTAACATCACATTATTATACCTGGAATTGAGTCCCCGAATATTTATAAATCTTTCTCCAACAATAGTAATGCCTGGCACTCTACGTACGATCTGAGCAGCATTACCATCTAAAGATCTTTTAATCTGTTGTTCTGAAATTCCGCTCACCACTTGCATATAGGTCTTTATTTCCGATAATATCGAAACTTCATTGTTCCTCACTTTATCTGCGGTGATCACTACCTCCTGGATGCTGTTGGTCTCAGAATCCATATTCATCTTGATTTGTGTAATCTGACCATGGTTCACTCGAATGTCAGCTAATGTTCCAGTCTTAAATGATACGTAAGAAAACTCCACAGTATAAATACCTATTGGTACACGTTCTATACTGAAAAAGCCATCAAGATCAGTGACAGATCCTTTATCTGCACCAATAATCTTCACTATAGCACCTATGAGTGGTTCACCAGTGGTTTGGTCAATGACTGCACCTTGGATGGACCCTGTCTGTGAAAATAAAGCGGAAAACCAAAAAATAAATAATAAGATTGTTAATACAGTTTGTTTCATCTCGTTTGTAAAATTCTGAGACAAAACTATCCTGCCAATGTTAAGTGCAGTTTAAGCCAATATTAAGTTTATGTAAGATTGTATAATGCTTTCAATATGTGTTCATTAAACTCAAGGCTAGTTTAAAACAACGCGACTTATTGATTTTTAATAGGGTTTTTAAGTTCAACTTTTTTGGGCTTCGTTCTATAAGCCCGTTGATTTTCAGCATTTCCGGATGGAAATACATCCTCGACATATTTCCATATCCCTTTTTCCAGTTTAAATCCTTCGTACGAGCCTTCTGGCACCATGACATTTCCTTGACCTGGCAGTAATCCAGGTTTTTTCATGAGATGATCACAAACGATCATCTTCTCGTGTTCATCATAGTTGACTCGTACCGCCGCATCAGCACCATATTGATAAATAACCCTGCTTTGTATCAGATTTTTACTGAATTTAAATATCGGCGCTCCGAAATAAGGTTGGCCATCCTTGAATGAAAGTATATCGATCACCTTGCGATGTTCATATTGATTATAACCATCATAACCAAAAAGCAGGTAAGCTTCTTGTTGGTCTGAAGGTTTAAAAGAACGAATACCATAATAAACTACGCCGTACCAATTGTTGGCAGGAACGGTTGCAGAAAGTGGGTCCAGAATGAGGGAAGTTCGATCGACTAAAGGAATCAACTTAAGGGCTGTTTGATTCCATTGAATAGCACCAAAATATCTATACTCACCTTCATTAATTTTTAGTTGCCAGCTAAAGATCCTGAATGTACTATCTTGGGGATATTGGATGGATATGTTTTCTAAGCGAGGAAATTTATATTGAAACGAATTAGGCGTTTTCAAGGCTTTCACCAATCCAGGAATTAATTGATGACAAGCGTACATTCTATTTTCAGCTAATTCGGAGACCAACACACCTCTGGCTAACACTGACAAGGTATCTTCTGCTGATTGTACTAGTGTTAAGGCAGCGCCTCTGAGAGCTTCAGATTTTCCCGTGGTTAAAACTTGAGCTAAACTGAGTTGAGCAACGAAACAAAGTATCAGTGCAATATTTCCTCGCATTATTTATTTTAGTGGATAACGTAGTAATTATATCAAACCCTATTAATCTATAGTTAAAATAAATCTACAATCCCAAAGCATCATAAGCATCCATGACTGATTTTACAGAAGCCGCTGAGGCCTGGAGTAAAGCGGATTCTGCTGCATTTAGCTTCAATTGAATGATTTGTTTGATGCCCCCTTTACCTAGTTTGACTGGCACACCTACATATACATCATTCAACCCGTGCTGACCTTCCATTTTGATACAACAAGGGAAAATTCGGTTTTCATCCTTTAAAATTGCTGCGGCCATCTGAGCGGCGGCGGCTCCCGGAGCATACCATGCAGATGTACCCATTAATTTTACTAACTCCCCCCCACCGACTTTAGTCCGTTCAATAATAGCATCGAGACTGGCTTGGTCTATCAATTCCGTGACCGGTATTCCACTCACAGTAGTGTATCGCGGCAAAGGAACCATAGTATCACCATGTCCTCCCAACAACATCGCTTGAATATCTTTTGGAGAAACATTTAATGCTTCAGCTAAAAAAGCTTTGTAACGTGCGGTGTCAAGTATGCCTGCCATTCCAATGACCTTATTAGTAGGCAATCCAGATGTTTTTTGAGCTGCATAGGTCATGACATCCAATGGATTGGAGACCACGATCAGAATCGGATCTTTAGTATATTGAAGTATGGATCGAGTAACTCCACTGACAATCTTGGCATTGGTAGATATCAGGTCATCGCGACTCATGCCAGGTTTTCTGGGCACTCCAGCGGTAATGATGACAATATCTGATCCAGCGGTGTCCGCATAATTATCTGTTCCTTTTATGCGAGTACTGTATTCATCGATAGGGGCTTGTTGCCAAGTATCCAGAGCCTTCCCTCTCGCAACATCGGCTGCAATGTCTAACATAACGATTTCATTGACTATATCCATGTGTGCCAGCACATTAGCACAGGTAGCACCTACATTACCGGCACCAATCACAGTAACTTTACTCATATTATACTTTTATTTAATATTATGGTTGAAATTGCAAATTTAGTGGGTCAAAATGACAACGCAAAAGATATTCTTATCTTCTGTGATCTTTTTCATTAATAAATCTGTTATTTTTGTAGATCATGAAAATTAATCAAGTCTTGGCTTTTCTTTTCCTCTCCTGCACCATGGCAATGGCGCAGATAGAAAAGCCATTTACTTGCGGTACAGAATATCTTGAAGACATCAAACAAGAGATGTTGAGAAATCGAGAGGAATTTAAAAACTTTAAGTTTCAAAGAGGTGCAGTAAATTATATCCCTGTTAAAGTGATTTTGGTGGCCCTGAATGATGGTACAGGAGCAGCACAGGTAATCAATGCACTGAGGATGATGTGTCAGTTGAATAAAGCTTATGCAGAGTTAGACCTTCAATTTTATATTAAAGAGTTAAAAACTATTAGTAACACTACAATAGCTGAAACTCCAAGATCCTCTGGGGGTACGTTACAAATGCAACTTAACAAAGATAGCAAAGCAATCAATATTTTTATTACCCATAAAATCGCTGATGGAGTTGCAGGGTATTATATTGGACCACCTTTTTCCAACAATGACTACATAGTCATCTTAAAGGATTATTTAGCGGATGTCAGGGTAGCTCCTCATGAAGTGGGTCACTACCTTAGTTTACCCCATACCTTCCATGGTTGGGATCAGGAAGCATGGGATCCTGCTAAACATGGAAACCCAGTTTCATCCAAAACATCTCCGGATGGCATTACGCTCAACGAATTTGCAGATAGCTCCAATTGCGGGGTCAAAAATGTTGGTGATGGTTTTTGTGATACTCCGGCAGATTATAATTTTGGCGGCAATAGTTGTAGTTACACACATACTGCTAAAGACCCCAATGGCAAATCATTATCTCCACAGACGAATAACTTCATGAATTATTTCTTTGGTTGTTCAAAATATGTTTTCACACCACAACAAAAAGATGCTGCACTGGCAAGTTTTAACAGTTCAAATCGAAGAGATATTAGAGGCACATCTCCCACAACTGTTACTCCTATCACCGTCGCTTCCAAACTCATAACGCCATCTAATGGAGCCTCTACGATCAGTGCTGATACTGTCGCACTAGATTGGGAAGATGTGCCAGGAGCCACAACTTACTTAGTACAATATGATATCGTACCTACGTTCGAAGTATTAGTTGAATCAGTCATAACCAAAGAAAGTAAAACCGTCATTAATAAATTGACAAAAAATAGAATCTATTATTGGAGAGTAATACCTTATAATGAGTTTTCGACTTGTTTTGTCGACCCTCCCCGATTTAGTTTTAAGGCGGGGGGCCTCACAGCAGTCAGAGATATTCCTGAAGTAAAAAGTTTTCACATGTATCCCAATCCTGGCCATCAAGGGCAAAGCATTTATATTAATTTGGAAAGTTATAATGCATTCGTAGCCACGATATCTATCTACGATATGGATGGCAAATTAGTATTTCAAAGCCCTAAAGAAAGGATACAAAGTGGTTTCACGGGCAAACAAATTGAAGTTGGTTTATTAAGTTCAGGAGTTTACTCTATTGTATTATCCTCTGACAAAGGTATTGCAAATAAAAAACTCATTGTCTTCTGAACAAAAGCTGCGTTTATAGCTGTTTATTGTTGTCATCGTTGTTCATTTATTTTTTTTCTTCAGCGACCACTCAAAGGAGAATACTGCGACTGAGATTCCCTCTTCATTAGTTCCTATTGTTTTTAAAGTGACTGTCGAGCCTTCCGAGTTTTTTTCAGCAAGTGTTACTGCAGCCAATGCTTTTTGAACCTCACCACATTCAAATCGGATAGTTCCTTTTGCTTTTTTTAAAAATCGCCCTTGCATTTGAGTCACCAACATGCTCATATTTTTACCTTCAGTGGCAGCTAAAGCGATGCTCCCTGTAGAAAGCTCAGCTGCGGCGGATAAGGCAGCAAAGTAAATAGACTGAAACGGGCTTTGAGTACTCCACCGATAAGGTATTTCCACTACTGC